>WJJB01000084.1 GCA_014729935.1 Candidatus Bathyarchaeota archaeon
AGTTCGGCATGGGGATCTACCAAGGTGGCGCGATTCCAGGCCGAGAGCTCCGCATCGTTGAAATTGGTAATGGCTTGGATGTCGAAGCATGCGGGGGGACTCACTTGCACGACACGGGTGAAATCGGCTTGATACGCATAATAAAAAGTACTAAAGTGCAGGATGGCGTCGTTCGGATTGAATTCACTGCTGGGCCCGCAGCCGAAAAGACCGTGGCTCATGAAACGAAATTGCTTGAAGAAACCGCTACAATTCTCGGGGTGAAACCACCCCGCGTTCCCGCCAGGGCTGCCGAGCTCTTCAGCAAATGGAAAAAACTCAAGAAATCCTTGAAGAAAAAACGCGAGATAACTGAAGACATGATCGTGCTTGATTCAAGAGATGAAAGCGAAGGGGATGTGTTGGCAGAAACTGCTGAGATATTCAAGACGCAACCAGATCACGTGCCGAAAAACGCGAAGAAGTTCATGGATCAATTTGAGAAGCTCGTGAAAAAGGCAAGGAAAGTTATGGAAATGCAGCGTGAAACCAGAGAGGAATGAAGGAATTCTTGGTACTTCACTTGTAGCCAAGATTCTTGGTCGTCTTCCATTTTCCAAAGAAAATCCATCATTTCAATTAAGACTGGCAGGTTATAAGGATTCAAGGGTTGATTCCACGATTTCGATAACTTTTTTTGCTTGATCCATGCTGATTACAAGCGGTGGAAGAAATCTCACGACCGTGAGTCCCGCGTTAAGTGCAAGCAACCCTTTTTCCCTGAGTTTCTCTATGAACCCTTTCACCTTGGTTCGCATTTGCAACCCGATCATGAGCCCCTTTCCCCTTATCTCCCGCAATAAACGGTATGTTTCAACGAATGGATCCAAGGATTCTTGAAGGAATTCTCCTATCTTTGCAGCTTGCTCAACGAGTCCTTCCTCCTTTATGATGTCAAGTGATTCAACGGCTGCAGCACATGCGAACGGGTTCCCACCAAACGTGGTGCCGTGTGCACCGGGAGTGAGCGAATCCATGATGGTACTGGTGGTGATTGTTGCTCCCATGGGCACCCCGGCAGCAATACCCTTTGCCAAGCACAGGATATCTGGTTTCACGTTCCAATGCTCCATCGCAAATAATTTACCGGTTCTACCGAATCCCGTCTGCACCTCGTCAAATATTAATGGGATATCGTGTTCGGTGCAGATTTCCCGCATTGATCCTGGAAATTCTCCTGATGCGGGATGAACGCCACCTTCTCCTTGGATCAATTCCATGATGACCGCGATGGTGTTATCCGTGATGAGGTCTTTTACGGAGTCCACGTTGTTGTACGAGGCGAATTGCACGTGTGGGATCTGGGGGTAATCCTTCCGATACCTTGGCTCAAAGGTGGTTGAGAGCGCCCCCAAGGTTCTCCCATGGAAACCACGCTTGAATGCAATGATTTCCTTGTTTTTGATATCCTTCTTGTATTTCATGGTAAACTTCAATGCTGCTTCAACAGATTCGGTTCCAGAGTTGCAGAAAAACACGCGATCCAAGCCGGCGGGGGTATTATTCACGAGTTTGTCCATGAGTTTTGCTCGATTCTCGTCATAAAAATGCCCGCACGTGATTGGCTTGTGGTCTTGCAGGTACTGGCAGAGCGTTTTTATTATGCGCGGGTGGGAATAACCGAGCACGGAAACGCCATGTCCCCCGACGCAATCGATGTATTCCTTTCCATCGACATCCTTCAAGATTGCACCTTCTCCCGAGACGAGTTGAATCTTCTTGTTGAACATGCGCGAGTCGTGTGAATCCTCAGTAGTGGTTATCTTGTTATTATCCATGTTGGTGCACCGGTGATGCCTGATACATGCACAAGCTTTGATTGCTTGAGTGAATGTCGTCGTTTCATCGAGCGTGCAACGTGATGCAGTCATTCATGTGAGGATCGTGATTTCTTGCTTTGCCCCTCGTTTTTTCATGGATTGCGGGGCAGCCACACGGTAACTGATTCTTGCGCACGTCTTCACATCATGCACGTTGTTATAATGCCATGGGTGTATTTAAGGAATAGGAAACCAAGGACCAGTAGCCATGGATGCCAAGTTCATCCCGGTTTGGAAGAGAGTTTCTTTTTCCCCCGAAATTATTGCAATGGATAAACCTGTTAATGGAACGGTTGAAATTAGGCAAGGGTATCAAGGTTTGATTTGCAAGGCAGGACATACCAAGTCGTTGTATGCTCCAAGCATTTCACGATTGATCTCCCGCTTGCCCCCCTCTTGTCGCACGAAATCGATTTTCTTGAACTTCTTCAGATGATACTGCACGCTACCATGGAAAACAGGTGGGATGATCCGTTCGGCAATTTCTTGCAAAGTGTATCCTGGATTTTCAATAAGGAGTGGCACCATTTGCCTGGCAACGTCGTTGTAAAGCAGCACGATGAGACGTTCCATGGCATCACCCGCATCGAAATCATTCGTGAAAAAGTTCCACATCTTTCCATGCTTATGCTTCACGATGAGCTTAAAACGCTCGAGAACAAGCAAGTGTTTCAAGAAGGGATTCCTGGTGATACCTATGATTTCCTGCACCCTATCATCCCTCGCGTGGATGCCAGGATAATCGTGAATGAAAGAAAGGATTTCCTGATACAGCTTAGATTCAAGGATTTCCGCCTTGGTGCGTCGTTCTGCCGTTATGATCCAGCGTTTTGCCTCCAAGTCCTTGATGGTTTGGATGATCTCTTCCTTGGAGTACCCCTTCTGGGCGTGAAAGCGCGCCAAGCAATCATTGTAAAGCTGTTCGACCATTGGTGTGTAGGGTTGGAACCCGATCTTGGCGGGATGTCGCTTGAGTTTTAGGCTTTCCCGGGCCACACCCAGCACGTCACGTTCCATTTCCGTGAGATCTTGGCGTTCCTCGTCCACGTCGAACGGTGAATCCACCCCTCGTGCCTCTTCCGTGTCGCCTTGATTTTCTCCTGATATGGATGTTGCCAGGTTTTCCTGTTCTTGCTTTTCCCATTTCGGCTCTTCTTCCCTGAGGATTTCAACAGTGGCAGGTGCTATTGAACCTGAGGTGA
>WJJB01000085.1 GCA_014729935.1 Candidatus Bathyarchaeota archaeon
GCGCCACCCCTCGACAGCGTTGTCTTTTGACAGGCGTGATTGCTCCGCAACCGCCCTTTAGGGCTTACGAGGTTTATACACAGGTTCATTTTCATTTACCATGGGAGTCTTGCCTAGCTCCTTTGCGGGAATCGCGGCTTCCCGCTTGGCTACGTTGTTCCCCGGACCCAGCACCCGGCCGTTACCAGCCACGCACCCCGGGCTATGCATCCGCACTTGTCTTGCGGTTTGGCTTCACGTATCGCCACGCTGGTGATACATGGTTCCATATTCCATTACACAGCTTCTTGTCGTACACTACCACACCCTAAACTAAAGGAGCGGGTTTTCTCTCGCAAGACGGATAAATTAGGGCAAACTTGGACATTTGCCCGGCGGGTCGATAGAGACAACCCGCGTGATTGATAATCGTCAAATGGTGGCGCTCATGCCTTTTTCCATGGCTTGAGCCAGGAGAAGAGCTGAAACCCGCGCCGCCACCTCGTGCCGGTTGCCCTTCGTTCCACATTTCGTGCATTCGAACGCTTAGTAATCGATGTCCTTCTTCCTCGTGCGTGCCTGCACTCCCGATTCGGCAAGGCACTCGTCGCACACCTGGCTGGTGTAGGGCGAGATGGGTGTTACGTCCTCGAAGCCAGGAAGCAAGCCGGCATCCTTCAGGTCCTGCGCCCACGACGTGAATTCATCCATGAGGTCTGCCCGCTTGGGCATGTACGTGATCGCGTTAGCCAGCACGCCCCGCTTGCCTCGCGTGTCCACGGCTATCGCGTCCCACGCCGCGTGTCTTGCCCCGGTTCGGTGCAGGCAATACAAGTAGGTCATCAGGACCTGCCGTTCCGCGCTGGCTCTAATGTTGGCTCGCCTGCGGAAGAGAAGCGCGAACTGTGCACCTTGCCGCCCTTCTTGGAGCCACGGCGGGAGCGGTACAGGCGTCCCATGAAGAAGTACAGGATCGCTGTCAAGTCGGTGATCAACCACGCGTGGAGCGTTCCCTCGACCACCGTCGGATGAATCACCTCGAGGGTGACGTCCCAGCCCGCCAGGTGCTCCTTGATGACGTTCAGCCCGAAACGCGACAGGCGGTCCTGGTAGTTCACCACGACGACGTCGTGCTTCCCCCGGGTCACGTCCTTCAGCAGCTTGAGCAAACCCTTCCTGTTATCGTTCAAGCCGGAGCCAACGTCCCGGTACACGCCTGTGACGCGGTATCCTGCCTTCTCGCAGTGCTTCTTCAACACTCCTTCCTGGCGATCGAGCTCGCCCGATTTCTTCTGCCGCGACGACGACACCCGGCTGTAGATCGCGGCGCAAGCCTGTTCACCAGCCCGCGCGCCCTCCATATCATTTCCAGCGGCACCCTCGAGTAAAACGAGCACCTGCAGCCGCGAGTAACGGTGGTGGTTCCCAGCGGTCCTGTGTGACGGTTTTAAACGTCCGCTCTTGTCCCAGCGGCGAAGCGTCTTCGTGCAAACGCCGATCATCGATGCCACGGCGCCGATGCCAAGGAAACGGGATGCACGTCCCGGGATGCTTGACTTCATGACATGTAATCGCGCCTGGACGTAAAAATCCCTTGAAAATACATCCGGACTCACGTGGAATCATGTCCAAGTTTTTCTAGAAATCCCGCGACTAGTCATCGACTGTCCAGGGCGTGATTATTCACTTTTTAATCTTCCTGCGGAACCTGCTCCACCACGACATCACGGGTGCTGGTGGAATGTGGTTAAACTCACCATGGTTGTTGATCCGGGCACCCTCGGGGCACGGGTATGGAGCGCCATCCTTGAGTGGATCCTTGGTTTGCTCGAGCATTCTTTCCAATACTTCACGCAGGGATGCAAGATGGTTCGCGTGGGCTGGATCGCCGGCGAGGTTATGTTCCTCAAGTGGATCATCCACCAAGTCGAAGAGTTCCTCAGCTTCCCTCGTGGTATTGGTCCCCTTTCGAACCCATTCCTTGTAGGATGGTCCACGCATGATATCACCAGGAATGCTATCCACCAGCGAGATGCTTGGCTCGAATACCTTGATGTATTTAAGTTTCTTGGTTCGAACGGCTCTCATGGGGTTGTAGATATCGTGATAGGTCAATTCCGTGAATACGTATTCACGTATCTCGGTTTGCTCCTCCATTTCCCTCGATAGGAGAAGGGAAGCATAGGATTTTCCACGATAATGCCCTGCAGCAGGGATCTTGCATAGCTCGCAGATAGTAGGAGCGAAATCCACGGATGATAGCAGGGAATGAATCTTTTTTCCACGTGGAATGTGCCCTTTCCACGACCAGATCATGAGATCGTGATTTCCCGGGTCGTATAATGTTCCCTTTGCCCTAGGATGTGCGATGCCGTGGTCTGTCGTGACGATGATGATGGTATTTTCCATGAGGCCTTTTTGATCGAGTAATGAAAACACCTTACCCAGGAAATCATCATAGGACTCCAACGCACCGTAAAAAGCACCGAGATGCTTGCGGATCTTTGGTGTATCGGGAAGGTACCCAGGTACTTCAACATCATTGGGCGAAAACACCTGGCTCTTGTCGATGAATTTCTCCCAGCTAAGATGCACCTCCTTGGCTCCGATGGAAAGCCATGCAGGCTGGCCTCGCTCATTTGCCGATACAACCTTCTCCATTGCATCATCGACATCGTCAAGCAGTTGGTGACACATTCGCTTCCTTCTCCCGAATATTTCTTGGTATCCTATCTTTGTGCCTTCTCCTTGTACCTCATGCTGGAATCCAACAAGCATGGTCTTGTAGCCATGATTGTTGAAATGATTGAGGATGGTTTTCTCTGGATCGGTGATCTTGAACCCCCGATGGGTCAAGCCAACCAGGCCATTCTCATGGGGGAGTAAACCGGTAATGAGCGAGGATCTTGCAGGTGAGCATTGGGGCGCGGTACCGAAATGCGTGGTGAGCATGGCGCCATTACTTGCGAGTGCGTCGGTATTCGGCGTGTGCATCTTAACCGATGCTCCCGGCCCGTATTTGGCATAGCATGCAGCGGCTATTCCTTGATCATGCGTGGTGATGTACAGCACGTTTGGAAGCGATGGATTCATGATTGATTCACAGGTACAAATCCTACCCGGGTACTTTTAACTTGTATGGCGATGAGACCCCAGCCGTGCAGTCCTAAAATTGAGTTCTCCCGTCACCGTTTCATGGCGAGTGGCTCGTGTAGTATCCCCAGTTCATTGAGATTCTCCTGGATCTCCAGCACGATACCTTTCGATATTGCCTCGATGATTTGCTCGCCCCTTTTTGCGCTGCACACACTTTCGTCCAGTAGATCCGTGTTCCAATCCCAAGATTCTGGTTCACGGATGATTTCATCGTCCACGTGCTCGTACCGGGGAACCGTTTCCACGCCCTTCTCGAAGCACCCTAGGTCCACGAGTGGCATATCCCATGCCTCCGCGATTCTCATGAGCATGGATGTCTCGAATTCCCTTGCATGATCACCACCGAAAACGTGAGGAACCATATCTGGAGGCTTGCAACCAACCAAGCGCACCTCCAATCCCTTTCGTTTCGCCCAGGCACGCGCCTCCTTCAGGGCACCATGCAACGCCTTCATCTGGTGCTGACCGTAATGGCCGCTAAGTATGAAGACAACCTTGAAACCTATCTTCATTAATTCCTTGTATAGCTTCAAGAACACGCCTCGGGTGAGGTCATCATCAAAGCAGACCGTGCCCGGATACCGGATGAACCCATACGTCCCCACCCAGTTCACCGGGAATAATGCACCGCCATCCAAGAGGGTGATCGCCCGCTCGCAGATGTATCGAGCTTTAAGTCCATCCAAACCCACCGCATTGTGCTCGCCATGCCATTCCAACAATCCTGATGGTTGTATCGCAACGGGACACGAAGATTGGATGATCGCCTGAATTTTCGAAAGCCGCATGAACTCGTACCTGAAATGATTGATGCTTGGATCCATGATTAACACATCCTATTGCGTGAAATGATGTTCCAGTATCTTTATTAGGAAGATCATGATGCATGAAATAACAAGAGAAATGATGAAAGAGGGTAAATTTCCCTTTTCCTTCTCGGGAATGACCTCCCGCATCGTCGTGTATAAAATCGAGCCACTGATGAATGAGAAAAGGATGTAAATGAATTCCAGGTTGATCCCGACCGTGAAATCAATGATCAAGCTCATTATCACGCCAATCGGCGCTGCTAGGGAAAGGATTATCTTGCGCTTTCGCGGGACCCTGTATTGCATCTCGATATCCAAGTCCGAAAAAATGCGATTCCTGCTTTCCACGTGGGCAACCACTGCCATCAAGAACGCGAACAAGAAAAACAGCAATCCTTGCACCAAGTTCACCAGCAACAAGCTACTCATCAATATACCCATTATCAAGTGGTAAAATGCCTCGATAAACGCGTGGGTTTTTTCGAGCAGGTCCGATAGGTGATCCTGCAATTTTGTCTTGATCTCCTTCATTTCCTCCTTAATCTCATTTTCCTCCTCGATAGCGTCAGCCATGATATCTGCAATATTGCGAATGGTGTAATCATTTAGGCTATCAGTCTTGATCCCTTCTCGCAATATTTGAGCAAGCCTTGTTTCGCCTTGATCCATTTCATCTTTCTTGCGCATAAGTTCAAGGACCTTCTCGCGAGTTTGTACCTCGGCATGTTGCACGATGAATTTCTCGATGACGTGGGTGAATACAACCCCGCCAAGGACAAACAGGTATTCGAAAGCAGGCAGGTCGAACGGGAACCTTGGTAACCCCATGGAGACCTCGGGAAGCACAACGAGGAAGAAATACGCGAGAGATATCCCGGCTATGATGGAAGGCTTGATCTTAATCTTCTCGTTGTACAGGTCAACGAAATAAAACAACGTGGCCAAGACCATCGATAAGATAACGGGAACCGCCAAATTGTTGCTCATCGCGTCTCCCGGTGACCATGGCAGATATGATTTTAATATCTTGCGCTTCATGGATAAGCCATAGGTGTAATACATGAGATTTCGATGGAACTGCGTGGAGATATGGTGGTGTATACAGGGAACCCCCGCCTGAAATCACGAAAACGAGCATCATGCCCAAGGATGTCGTTAATGAATCACGCAATTTGTACTGGGAGTCACGCGGGTACCCACGTGGACACGCCCAGGCACGTGCAGCGGGGAGGCGGGGGCATCCATCCCTCCCCTTGGAAAGCTTTCACGGTCCATGCCAGGTTCTCGATCTCTGCGAGCTTCCCCTGGAGATCCATGCTGCCGATCTCGAATCCTTTGAAATAACCAGCGGGGAGATCATCCTGCTGAAAACCAAGAACTCCCTCCGTGGTTATGAAACCTTCAGGAGGGATTTCGTGCCTGTGAAGCTCGACGCCACCCGATTCTTGATAGAAAAGGGGGTGAAAACTCTTGGAGTTGATTACTTGAGCGTGAAGAAATTCGGGGTGATGAGGAGGTTCATGACACCATTATCGGTGCCATGCCCTTGTTCGAGGGATTAGTCCTGTCCAAGGTACAGCCAAGAATGTATATTTTTTACGGATTGCCACTTGCGGTGGATTGTGATGGTGGGCCGGCGCGTAGCATCTTGATCGAGCCCTACGCACCTCCCGGTGTTTAGATCTCTCCGTGAATGTCCCCATGACATTCTCCTTTCTTCCTTCATGAACAGCCGATGCTTTTGAAAAATGAACAAGGGAAGAAATGCAAACGGTTAGGAGGGATGCTGGTTGCGCCAGCGTTCCCTGAGCATGATATCCAACCGGTAGTGAGTATCAATGCGATCCTTGAAGGCAGGTCGCCCCACGCGTGTGGGGCCAACCACGAGCTCCTTGCCTGTCTCTCGCTTGTCAGTGTAGCCGCAAAGCCGGCAATGGTATATGATAATTCCCCCCGAGTGACGATTCGGTGGAAAGCTTTCGAAATCCGTATTCACGGAGTTACATCGTGGGCACGTGGGCATGATTCATCACGGATACACCCGCTATCTTCCTTTTTAAATGGAGTATCACTGGGGTATATATCATGCCTTGCCTACCTTTTCAGCTTGGTTGCTTGCTTTCTCGGCCGATTCTTCACCCGGATCCTCGCGATTACCCAAGTGTCGAAAGCGAGGTTGGTTCCAAGCACGATATACCCGTCCCATGGAACCATCGTGGACCGGGATGGTGGATCGTCAGCCATTGATAGAATGCTGGCCGCGGTTGCATTTACCATACGGATGGCGGACGGGGCGAACATGCCGAAGACCCATGGGAAATCTCGCTGGATGTTGCTGGTGTAGTAACACATGTACACGGAGCCATTCCCTTTCACGATACCGGGATACGACGTGTCTCCCGCGCTGGGCAAGTCGGTGAGATATACCAATTTTCCTGGTAGCACCTCATAAATCCCGGTTCGCTTCTTGGAGAAAATGCCACCACTGCGTGTTAGAAATACATCCATTTCAGGTTGATACCGCCCCACCGCGAAGGTCCTACCACCCAAGGAAAACAAGCGGGGACCATCCAACCTGGCAACACGAGATCTCTGCTTGTACCACGTGGTGAATGGAGGATCCGCAATGGCAACCAGCGTGCTTGCGTGAATGGAACCAATGCCAGTATCGGCACGGTATTCCAACCTGGCAGTGCAGATCATGCTCCCATTTGGCAAGAATTCCACTGCAGTCTCGTCATTGCCCTCACCCTGGTGAATCTGGGAAACCATCGTCCAATTCTTACCATCGGTGGATGTGAACAGGGCGGATTTTCCATGCTCGTGCCAGTATGCCGGGACATACCAGGTAACATTATCGGGGGACTTGGCACGCCAGAATAACCAACCATCGTGTTCAATATCCTCCCAATCTTGCCATGTTTCACCATCATCAGACCAGGAAAAAATGGTGCCGTAGGGATCGGCGATTGGGTCGTCAACCTTATTCCGCAATGCGTACAGGAATAATTTGCCTCCAATATTGGCAAATTTAGGATCCCTGATATCCTCTCCCTCTGAATGTAACTCCACCAGCTTCGTCCATTCCTGCATGTCATGCGAGCGCCAGATGACCAGCCTGCACTTGGTCGAACCCATGTGGTAGGGAGAGGAGGCATGCACCATGTAAATAGACCCATTCCACCACGTCATGTCGGTGTTGGAATTGTGCAGTCCATCGTTTACTGCATCATAATCATTATATTCAAGATCTGGATTGAGACGGTAGCCCGCGGGTCTCGCGAGCCATTCCAAGGAGAGAGTTCCAAGATAAATTCCCACAAAGGCAAAACCCACACCGACATGTATGAGCCTTCGACGCAGCTTTTTCTTCATCTTCATCACGAGAGTTGAAATTCAAACACTGTACTCCATTCCCTCCCATTCTTAAAAATATTTCAACCCAACAACGGGGAGGGCGAAAGACTCCCAGTAGAATCATGAAGGTTGCAGGAATTCCAAATGATAACAGGGAATCCCGCATGCGGAAAAATCGGAGGGATTTTCCAAGTCTCATTCGATGGAGGATGCACGCGGGAACCCGTGGTGAGCTATAGGATATCTGTGATATATATAGCTTTCACCACTCGATCGAGATACATGCGATTTCCTTTGAGAGAATATCGATGATTCGTGGTTTCGTCCAGAAGTGCAAAATGGCTAAACCGTCGGAATGATTTTATGTCTTTTTTCAAGAACTATCACCATGAAAGGTGATCAGGCATTTTCGAAATCACGGAAGCGTGGAAAAATGGCATGGCTGGTCCACCACATCCTTGCCGGGAAAAATTCCATATATATCGTCTCATGGCTTGCATTTCAAATCATCCCGACGTGGTTCGTGTCAAGAACCAGGCTGGAAGTCGGGAACGTGGTGAATGATTTCATCAATGGTGATTTTTCAGGAACCCTGCTCTCGATTCTCATGATTTTCGTGTACGCCGTGCTTGGACCCGTTATCAGCATTATTGCCAATTTCTCAAGGGAGATGATCGCGCAAAATATGGAACGGGACGTCCGAAGAGAATTCTTTCACGCGTTGCTGGACAAATCCCAAGCATTCCATGACTCCCAAAAGGTGGGAGACATCATGGCACGTTCTACCGAGGACGTGCGCTCGTTGAATCTGCTGATCAATCCTGCTCTATCCGTTCTCATGGAGGCTGCATTGATCCTCTTGATTCCCATCGTGGTGATCGCGTTTAATTATCCACCGAGCTTGCTCATCTTGCCCTTGGGGTTCATCATATCCTTCATTATATCGATATATTTCTATTATCAAAAGCTTTCACCCATTGCAAAAGCCCAACAGCGGTTGTACGGGAACTTGAACCATCACATTTTAGAGGAAATCACCGGAATGATCGTGGTAAAATCATCGGCTCGGGAAAAAGAAGCCACGGGGCATTATAATGGCATTGCCGATGAATATCGCGCGTTGAACATCAAGATGGGAAAGCTGCAAGCAAAGAGTAAATCCGTGTATCTTGTACTATTGCTTTCCACCTCATGTCTCGTTCATGCCATTCTCTTGTATTATAATGGCAGGTTAACCGTGGGAGACATCGTGGCGTATTATTCCATCGTGCTTACCTACCAACAAGCAGCTCATTTCTCGGTGTGGGCATTCACAGCAGTAAGCAAGGCATCAGCTGGAGCAGATCGGTTGCTGGACCTGATGAACAAGGAAACGTTCATCCCGAGAACCACCACCCACAAGAGAAGGGAAATATCTGGCGATATCGAATTCAAGAATGTCACGTTCACCTATCCCGACGAGACACGCCCGGCGCTTATTGATGTCTCCTTCAAGCTCAATAGAAACGAAACCTTAGCCATTGTCGGGATGACGGGTTCGGGGAAATCCACCTTGATCAAGCTCATTTCACGCCTTCACGACGTGGATGGTGGGATCATCACCATCGATGGCGTGGATATCACCCGGTATGACTTGGATGCATTGCGGCAGCACATCTCGGTAATCGAGCAGGACATTTTCCTATTTCCCGATACCATTGCACGCAATATATCGCTCGGGAGGGACTATCCCATGGAAGGCATCAAGCATGCGGCTGTCACGGCACAAGCAAATGACTTCATCCAGCAACTTCCCATGGGATACGATACGGAAATCGGGGATAAGGGAATTCAATTGAGTGGCGGGGAACGGCAAAGGATCGCCATTGCCCGCGCGTTCTTGTCCGACCCCCGTATCTTGGTTCTCGATGATTCCACATCGGCCATTGACGCGGTGACGGAAGAAAAGATCCAAAGAGCTATCGCCAACGTGCAGAAACACCGCACGACTATCCTCATCACGCACCGGTTGAGCCAAGTGAGATGGGCGGATGCGATTATCCTCTTGCAAGGGGGGCGGGTAACTGCCACGGGAACACATGAGGAATTGATGGCTAAATCCCGCGTGTACAGGAATATATTCATGTCCAGGTTTGAAGGTGAACTGGATGACGTGGATACCTCGGGTGATGCTTGATGCCATGGCTGGGACTAGATGCCGAGGAATATGATAGGAAATATACTGACCTCGTGCTCTTGAAGCGGATCTGGAAATACATCCCCGCGTACAAGAAGAACATGATCGCCATCATCATCACCATCGCCATCAATGCCATGGTGGTGGGACTGCAGCCGTATCTCCTTACAATGTTGCTGGGACGCATCCAAGCGCACGGCTTGGACATGGAAATCGTCACCTTCATCGCCATCATTTTCCTGTCAAATTTCATCTCGTGGTGCTGCGGGGTTATTAATAATATCAATAACAGCATCGTCTCGAATGGCGTGGTCAGGGACCTGCGCCAGCAAGTTGCCACCTCAATCTTCTCCCTTGATATGTCATTTTTCGATAAACATCCCGCGGGAAAGGTGATCAGTAGACTCAATGCCGACACGCAACACGTGGGGGAAACGGTGAATCTTACCATTTCTTTCATATCAAATTTTTTCGTCATCACCATTCTCATCATCCCCGTGATGCTGGTGAATGTTTACATGGGCATCATCTACATTACCCTGATTCCCGTGATCGCTCTTTCCATCTCGTGGTTCCGCAAGGAAGCAAGGAGACGAACGTTACTGGGACACCAGGCACATGCCACCCTCCATTCCTTCATCCAAGTGCACGTGGATGGCATCCAAATCGTGAAAAATTTTGGCTTGGAATCATCCATCAAGAACAAGTTCGATGAGGTGAACCTGCAATCCTACCATGTAAACGTGAAACGAGCTTTATTTCTCAATATCTTCTGGCCCATGCTTGAAGTGATTCAGGGCTTCCTCATCATACTCATCGTGCTCGGGGGGAAGTTCAGTGTCCAATCTGGACTCATCACCGGTACAGAGTTTTACTTGTTCATCGAGAGCATGTGGTCCCTTTGGTCGCCTCTCTTCAGGTTGGCTGCCTTCTGGCCCCAATTCCAGGTGGGACTAGCGGCCATCGAGCGGGTGTATTCGCTGCTCGATGCCGAATCTAACGTGACGCAAGATGGAGCAGTGCACCTAGATGCCATGGAGGGAAGGATACATATCAAGGATCTCACCTTCCAATATTCTCCAGGAAAACCTGTCTTCACGGATTTATGCTTGAATGTCGCCCCAGGAGAATCCATCGCCCTGGTGGGACACACGGGGGCGGGAAAAAGCAGCATCGCTCGATTGTTATTGCGCTTGTACGAGTTCCAAGATGGGGAAATCAACATTGACAATGTTAACATCAGGGATGTTGATCTCCATTGGTACCGCAAGCAAGTTGCATTCATACCCCAAGCACCCTTCCTTTGGTCTGATTCCATCAGGCATAACGTGAATTATGGCGTAGTCCGCCAAGACGATGATAGGCTATGGTGGGCACTGGAACAGGCAGGGGGGGCAGATTGGATAAGAAGGCTTGACGGGGAACTCGAGACCATGATACGCGAGAATGGCAAGAACATCTCGATGGGGCAACGGCAACTCCTGATGTTCGCCCGCACGTTGCTGCAAGACCCCGCCATACTGATTCTTGATGAAGCCACTGCCAGCGTTGATCCCATCACCGAAACCAAGATACAGGAAGCGCTCCACACCCTGATGAAAGACAGGACCAGCATCATCATCGCGCACCGGCTGTGGACCATCAAGCACGTGGATAGGATCATCGTGCTGGACCACGGGAAAATCGTCGAGGAGGGAACCCACGATTCACTGTTGGATCAAGGCGGGGAATACGCGTCCCTATATGAAACCTATTTCACGCATCAATCCTACGAGTTCATCGAGGGGGCCAAGCGCTTCCTTGAAAATGATGAAAATACATGAATGAAAAAATCACGAGGGAATAAATTGGCGGGCATGGATGGCACCAGTTTTCTTGCGTCGATGATCCCATATTAGGCTCTTGATGGTTCCCGAGCATTAATGCGTTCCCCCGTGTCAATTCACTAGCATTTTTTTCTACAATTCCTTTCACCTGCCGGGCAGAATGGACGATGCGAAGTCTTCACTGCAAATTCTCCACGCATGCCGCCTGAAAAGGTTAAATAGGTCCTGACATTCCCTAAAGTGGAATTCGACCGCAAACATTCGATCGCATAGATCGAATGCTGGTAGCCAAGCCCGCCCGCGTCATGGCAAGTAGTGTGCTCAGCAAGGCACGTGAACCCACGAAATGTCGCTTGTCGACGTTCATAGCTGGCGGGGTCATGCCCGTTCCCTTATCGAACACGGAAATCGAATTCCGCCTTTCCCTTTTCCACCTCGCACCTGCGGGGGTTATCAGGAACGCACGATTGTCGATTAGAAGCAACCATGCCTGCAGCCGAGTAATGAATCTGAGTATCATCCGCTGGTTTTTTAACCGATGCCATGCTTATCCGTTCACGCGGGTGACCATGCCCGGCGAGTGCAAGGTGAGCTGAATATGGATAATCACGAGAGATTGGTTAGAACGTTAGAACATGAAGAACCAGACAGGGTTCTCGTGCACAACCGTGGCGTGCTACCC
>WJJB01000086.1 GCA_014729935.1 Candidatus Bathyarchaeota archaeon
AACTAACCCCGGCCTGAAGGCTGGGGCTTCCGACCTGGACTCATGGCTGGAGCTTCCGACCTGGACTCATGGCTGGAGCTTACCGCGAGTGCATCGCTGCTTCTACCACGAGCGAGCCTGTGTATCGCGGCAAATCGTTCGGTCGCTTTCGGGAAGCGGTCCAAGAACGATTCCCCGTTCATGGGGGGGTTCGGCAATAGGAAATCGTAGTCACCGTTCTCGCTTTTGAGCAAGAACACGATCATGATGTTGATCGCCGAGTTGAGGTCGCGATCCATCCGATTTCCACAATTGCAGTCAATAATTCTCTCGGAAAGTGCCCGTTTTCTCACTTTTCCACAACAGCAACACGCTTGAGCTGTCATTTTTTCGTCGATTTTCACGACGCGTTTTCCAGCGAGTTTAGCCTTGTATTCCAAGAAGGTGGCGAAGCGTCCAATCGACCCGGTGTTCTGGAGCGAGTGGTTGAGCGTCTTGTTCGCCTTGTTCTTGCGAGGATCGCCCGTGTCGTTTTTCTTCCTCACCATTTTCTTCACGTCCAAGTTCCCGATGATGATGGTGTTCGCCCTCGTGTGGTCGATGATCTAGCGGGAAACCCAGTGCTGGTAGTCCTTCATCTGCTTCGCCATCTTGGATTTCATCTTACCAAGCTTCTTGTTAACTCGTATCACATTGCTATCAAGAAGATGAGGCATGAGAGCAAAAAGAGCCTTGCGGCGTTAACCCCACCCTGAACTGAAGGGCGGGGACTTCTTTTATAGGTTTAAGCACCAATTTTCCTCTCCAGGAATTCCAGAACTGCTTGTCTCAAATGGTGGCTCGTGCATGGCATGGCGATATAGATTTGGTGTGAGCCCGCAATTCGAACACAAGGTTGTCACGTGAGCATTTTCGATGGAGGCAGCTCAATCAATCCACCCGAAGATTTTTCACCATTCTAGTCCCATGATCTTGGAAACAAACTTTATAATCCACGCATCTTGTTATCCCGTACTAACACCGGCTCCACAAGGGGACCGGCAAGTTAGGAGCATTTAGACGTGCGCTCCCTGCGACGGCCATGAAAATGCCGGACGCTGTTTTATTTTGGAGAAATCGTCTACCGTTTAAATGAAGTAGGTAATTGAAATGTCTGAAATCCCAGTCGAGGCACTCGTGAATGGTGGTGAGGCAACAGCAGGTCCACCCCTCGGTCCCGCCTTGGGTCCCTTGGGCATGCCAATCCCGAAGGTTATTGCCGAAATCAACGACAAAACCAGGGAATACGATGGATTGAAGGTTCCCATCGTGGTCTGGATCAACAAGGAAACCAAGGAATTCAGGGTCGAGGTTCGAACGCCAATGACCAGTGCCTTGATTATAAAGGAAGCAGGAATAGAGAAAGGTTCTGGCGAACCTAATGAAGACAAGGTCGGCGATTTATCCCTTGACCAAGTGATCAAGATAGCCCGCATGAAGCGAGATGACATCCCAGCCATAACGTTCAAGGGCGCCGTGAAAACGGTGCTCGGGACGATGGTATCCATGGGGATTACCGTGGATGATGGGATGGATCCAAGGGTGATGCAACGGATGGTTGATGATGGTGAGTATGACGAGCTGATGGAGGAATGATTCGATAATGTCAATAAGCATCGAAGACATCGAGCAAGGTATGAAACAAGCCATCAAGAATAGTGAGGAAAAGAAGAAACGTAATTTCGTGGAATCTTTGGACGTGATAGTAAATTTAAGGAACGTGAACCTCAAGGATCCCACCAATCGTTTCAATAACGAGATCGAATTGCCACATCCCATCAAGGAAGAACCCCAAGTGTGCTTTATCGTGGACGGTGATCAACTCGTCGAAGCTAAGAACTTGGATGTTGATGTGATAGACAAGGACGCGCTTGAAGAGCTTGGAAAAGCCGAACGAGCGGAAAAACGCAAGTTCGTGAATAATTACAATTTCTTCATCGCAAACCAATCTATGATGCGGTTTGTTGCCCAATACCTGGGCAAGGTACTCGGGCCAAAGGGGAAGATGCCCCGGCCCCTTCCGCAGGGGTACGGTATTATCAACCCCTCTGATAGCATCGAGGAATCATACAAGCGGTACAAGAAAGTCATCCGCTTGAAGTTGAGCAAGTACCCACTCATCCAGTTTAAGGTTGGCGATAAAAGCATGGATTTGGAAAACCTCATGCAAAACGCGAAGGCTGCATTGGACTATATCGAGTCTAAAATGGAAAAAGGAAGGCAAAATCTCAAATCCGTGTATGTCAAGTCCACAATGGGTAAACCCGCGAGGATAATCTAACCAGAGAGGTGAATATATCATGAGCATGTCAAAAAATGTATCTCCTGCCAAGATCGAAGCTGTTAAAGAATTAAAAGAAATGTGCGAGTCACATGACGTGATCGGCTTCGTGAAAATGGCGAAGATCGGTGCAAAGCAGGTCATGAATCTCAGGTCGAAATTGCGGGGATTAGCAACCTTGAGGATGGCCAAGAAAACCCTCATTGCACGGGCATTCGAGAACGTGAGTGGTAAACCTGGTCTTGATAAGTTACTGGATGCCTACAACGATACAGTGGGTCCATCGGCAATGATATTCAGCAACGAGAATGCATTGAAGCTCCGCATGATGTTGGACGATAGCAAGACAGCCACGCGAGCGAGGCAAGGTGATGTTGTTGAACGTGAGATCATCATTCCCGCGGGTAATACAAATATACCTCCAGGACCGGTAATAAGCGAGCTCAATCAAGTGGGACTCCCCACGCGCATCCAAGACGGAACCATTTGGATCCAGAAAGATACCACGATCTTGAAACCGGGCGATGAAGTAGATTCTAACATGGCAATGGTGCTGGCCAGACTCGATATTGAACCCATTGACGTTGTACTTGATCTCTACATCGCGTATGAAAATGGCGAAATTATGGGAAAGGAAATTCTCACGCTCGATCTGGAAGTTATAAAAGAAGATGTCATGGCCGCGTATGCCACTGCCATGAAACTTAGCATCGAGCTGGGTATCGTTACCCCCGATAACGCACGCCATATCTTGACACGGGCATTCATGAACGCTCGGGTACTTGCTTTGGAATTGCCCATTATTATTCCCGAGTTCTTGGAGCATTACTTGCGAAAAGCACAAGCCCAAGCGTCAATCTTGAATGCAAAGGTCACGGGTGAACCGTTACCTCCGCAACCTGGAACAACCGATTCCAAGCCCGAAGAAACCCCTCCCGAGGCTGACAAGGAAGAAGAGGACCAAGAGGAGGAAGAAGATGTTGGCTTGGATGATTTATTTGGCTGACTAGTTGAACAAGAAGGAAAATCCCCAAGAATTTAATGAATTCATACATAGGAGTGATTAAGATGGAATCTGTTTACTCTGCCCTGATCCTTCACTCGCTTGGCAAGGATATTAGCGAAGCTGCCATTGAGAAAATTGTAAAAGCCGCTGGTGGGAAAGCTGACAAGACCCAAATCAAGACGCTCGTAACCGCGCTCGGTGAAATGGATATTGCCGAAGTGCTTGAAAAAGCACCCATGGCAGGTACTGCTCCCGCGGTTTCAGGCGGTGGCGGCGGTGGCGGCGGCTCTGCACCTGCCAAGGAAGAAAAGAAGGAAAAGGAAGAAGAAGAGGAAGAAGAAGAGGAACCTGCAGGTTTGGATGCCCTCTTTGGTTAAACTACTGGAAATACCTTTTTTTTCCACCATATCCCCCCATTTTTTCGGGTATCCCGTTACTTCAATTGTCATGGTTCACGTGTTTGGGATCGGAAAGCGATTATATGCAAGCAACCATGAACCCATCCATGACTTTCAAGGCAGTCTTGACTGATGAGGCTCGTAACATCAATGATGCCATCAAGCATTTCTTCAACACACGTAACCACACGCCCGGGGATGCATTTGTTGATACCTATTATAAAATGATAGAGAACTATATACTAGCTGGTGGTAAACGGTTACGTCCTTTCCTCCTTGTTCAAACCTTTAAGGGCTTAGCTGAGAATTTCACCAAGGAAATATACCGTCCCAGCTTATCAGTCGAATTTTTGCATAATGCATCCTTGATCCACGATGACATCATCGATCGAGATGATACTCGCAGGGGAAATCCCGCATTCCATTACATGTTCAAGAATTTTTACGATGACCATGGTTACAAGGGAAGCACACCATCACATTTTGGTAATACAATGGGCATACTCGGTGGCGATTCAACCTTTTTCCTTGGATTGGAAGCATTGCAAACCTCCTTTCCTTCGAGGATCAACGAGAAGATTATCGCGCTTTATTGCCAAGCATACCACCAGATTTGCGATGGTGTGCTCATGGAGATGAATTTCATCAATTTGCCTGAAGTGTCGGTAACCCAATACTTGAAGATGATCGAGTTGAAAACTGGAGCATTGATTGAGAAATCACTTCTAATGGGTGCAACATTTGCCCAGGCATCACGAGAAATCAAGGAATTTCTATCATCTTTCGCAATTAATCTCGGAAAAGCATTTCAATTGAAAGACGATGTTCTCGGATCCTTCGGGGATGAAACAATAACGGGTAAACCGTCCGATGGAGATATCAAGGATGGCAAGAAAACCATGCTCCTTCTCAAATCTCTCGAGAGTGCGTCAGCTACACAATTAACCAAATTGGGATCTATAATTGGCGATCATTCTGCAAAGAAAGAGAATATTGATGAAGTTCGTTCGATATTCAAGGAAACTGGCGCGCTTGATTACTGCATGAATCAAGTGCGATATTTCAGCGATCTAGCAATCAGGGCATTGACCAACTTAGAAGACCACTTTCATTCAAAAGAGCGCGGCATCTTGGCTGATCTAGTATCATATAATCTCCATAGAGAAAAATGACAAGGAAGAATAGTGAGTCCCGGAGATCATCTACTTGATTTTTTCATAATAGTGGGAAGCGTGGAACGAAATATTATCTTTGACGTACCACTCTTATCTATTAACTATGAAGATCATCGCCAAAAAGCTCCACAAGCAGCTTGTTGTCATCCAAATTGAAACCCTTGACGATCTTTGGACGCTCTATAATCTCATAGCTGTGGGCGATTTCATAGAAGGTAAAACCAGTCGCCGTGTTGTAATGACGGATCGACCTGAAGATAAGGGAGAACGAAAATGGATTTACCTTAAAGTAAAGGTAGAGGAGATTGAATTTCATGAATTTTCCAACCGTCTACGTGCAAAAGGGAAAATAATGGATGGACCAAAAGATCTCGTGCAATT
>WJJB01000087.1 GCA_014729935.1 Candidatus Bathyarchaeota archaeon
ACCCTGGTGGAATGATGGAATTCATGAAATGCATCCCATGGACAAAACCCCTTGCCATCCAACTTTCGTCCCTAAAGTTTTTGGAGGCAATTATCGAATATTTGAACAGGGAAAAAACCATCCTTCCCAAATGCGAGATTGTGGATTACGAACGCCAAGAAGACCTCTCCATCACGATTAAACCGAACCAAGATATGTTTTCAGAGGAGGAAAAACTCGTTCACGAACTTCTAGCGAAAAAATTCAAGTCTTGGAATGAACGTGAATCTACCAATCAAACCGTGCAATCTCTTTTAGATGAAATTCATGGTGCACTTGGTTTGTCAAGAATGAGAGGGTTCATTATCTTGCTTCATCTCATACAAGATGGGTTGCTAACGGTAAAGGAAAGGTACGATTCAAAAGATGATGGAGCGGATGATGAACGACTAATACGCCTGGTGTGTAGAAAATGAATGAATTTTCGATATTGACCTACATGCTCTCGCAAAGGGGAGAACATATTGGAGCAACGGAGGAACAATTGATGGACAAGCTCAATCTAAAGGATAAGGGTGGGATGCCTTACCTGCACGAGTTACTCGATTCATATGCAGAACATCTTTCCTTGCTTGGATTGAAACTAGCTCGAAATCACTTGGAAAACACGTGGTTCATCACCTTTGATGAGGAACTTCATGCAATTGGAAAGGTGAATCCCTTTCATGGACGGACGCGCTTGGCTTCCACCTTGGTGGCAATTCTCGTGGCCATGATATGTGATGGTGATTCTCCCAGGATATCAAGGGTGAAGGAAATCAGGCGAAAAAAGGATATCTTAATGGATATAAAGGATCTTACCGATCTTGGTCTTATATCCGTGGATGGGGATGAGATCAAATTACGGGGGAAAGTTGGCTACTACATTAATCTGCTGGAGTTCATGGACCTGTTTGAAACCTTCCTGAGAGAAAAATATTAGAATTACTCCCCGAATCGTCTTTCCCGTTGCTGAAATGCACGAATGGCTCGCCAAAAATCTATTTTCCGGAATTCTGGGAAATAGGCATCTTCGAAGTACAATTCCGAGTATGCTGATTGCCATAGAAGGAATCCAGATAACCGTTTTTCACCCGATGTCCTGATGATCATATCTGGATCCGGCCCTTGCTTGTAAAGATGCTTCTGGATTGTCTCCTCGTTGATTTGATTTATATCAATCTTTTTTTCACAGACTTTTTGAGCGATTTTCTTCACGACGTCAATAATTTCCGCTCTACCACCATATGCCACTGCCATGTTTAGATGGAAATTGCCATACGCCGCTGTGGATTCTTCCAAATCGGAGATGGCGTCCTGAATGTAGGTTGGTAGTTTTTGCAACCGTCCAATTGCCTTAACCCGTACCTCCTCTTCATGGATGGTTGGATCTGCCTTGACCTCTTCGCATCCCTTCATGATGAGATCATACAAGCCCTCTATCTCGTCTTCCGGTCGATTGAAGTTTTCGGTTGATAGAACGTACAAGGTGAGGTTTTTTATCTCGAGATTGATGCACCATTTGAGAACCTCGCGGACCTTTTCATATCCCATCATGTGCCCCCAATTGGGATCCATGCCGTATTTCTCCGCGTACCGCCTGTTCCCATCAAGGATCAAGCCAATATGATTTGGCATGGGCCCATCCTTGATCTGTTTCTTTAGCCTCCTTTGATAAAAAAAATACAATAGCCGACTCAACGGATTCATGTTAATTCATCCATTTCACGCGGAAACATGCTCAAGATGCATCTTTCTTTCAAGAATTATCAATTTCTAGTCCTAATTATTGTTTTTGCTGGGTATCATCAGCAGGTGGCATGTAATTTTACTAGATATTGAACTAGCAAGCCCTATAGGGTGTGGTCTTCTTTCGCAAACAAAGAATAATTCCTTTTCAGGGAATAGATCATGGGAATTCTACCATTCCAATGGACGATAAGGATGATCTTGAAAGATATTGCACTGGAAAGAGAAAAAAGAAGCGCATGTTGATTATTCGTGCCAGAAGAAACCACCTTGGAATTCAGACCAATGAAAGTTAAGGTTTCTCGCTCACGCCGTCCCATACCTTGATATCCAGGTTTTCGAACCCACAATTTGCACAGGTACTGTCTACTTCCCATGCCTCCAAGGCAGGATGGATCCTGGTCACGTGGTACCCGCATTTTGGACAGACGTAGTATTTAGCACCACAACTCTCGCACATCTTGAGTGATCCCGCCTTTTCAACGAAGGAAAAGGTCCGCTTCATCCACGCATCGATGACGGTCCTGAATTGGGTCCCGCCGCACTGCGCACACTTGTTATCAACCATGTGTGATTCACCTGTCTCGAAAAGGTGGGTAGTCATTAAAGCTTGTTAGGATTGGCACTTTCACCGTCCCACGCCACGATATCTGGATTTTCAAAACCACAATTACCGCATTTCCCGTCCACTTCCCATGCCTCCAAGGCAGGATGGACCCTGGTCACATGGTACCCGCATTTTGG
>WJJB01000088.1 GCA_014729935.1 Candidatus Bathyarchaeota archaeon
CGGTAATTTCTTGCGGGGCATCCAAGGCGAGAGATGGCAAGTCGATAGAGATGGTGCGCGTTTCTCCAGGATTCATGAAGATATCACCACCTGACATGGCCCAGCCTGTCTTAGTGGTACCATTCACCCGTAATTCATCAAATCCAATGGTACTCTCACCGGTGTTATTCACGGTAACCTTGATCGTGCCGTTGGTATATGCCACGTTTGAATCCAACGTGATCGGCATGTAAGACCTGGTTCTCGTGAGATAAGGTGCATTGAAATCGACCAAGGAATGGTTCACGAGATATGCGTCATCGTTAATGAGATCTGCCTCGTGTAGTGTTATGAAATCATCATTCAATGCAAGCCTGGAGGATTCCGTGCTGAAAGATATGGTTGTTGCATCGGTGATCCCTTCAACGCTTGAAACATTCACGGGAACGAGATCTCCAAAATCAATATCGGTAAAGCTAGACTCATTTAGAGCAACGTCAAAATATCTTGCTTGATTGACTGGAACGATGAATGTATCATTCAAGGGAATTATCTTGTCTTCCTCGTAAACTTCCTCATCGATCGTGAATGATTGAACATGAATCGCCTCATTACCATCATTTTCAACGCAGAGCACCATGGATCCAGGTAAATAACCAGCTGAAAGGGTCCTGTCGATATGGATTGATAATTCTTCCCCGGATTGTATGGTTCCATCGCTAGTTTTCTCGAAGGTGTATATATCTCCTATTGCATCAGCAGCAGCGGTAACCGCCATGGTGCGATTATCCCCGGCGACCAGATTCGTTCTATTGGTATTGAACCAGAAAGATTTCGTTTCATTAGGTTGGACAACAGGCAATCCCTCGAAGGATGAAGTGTTGTAAAAGATCGTACCCCCATCGAATCTAACCTTGGTGATATTGATATTTCTCGTGCCCGTGTTGGTGACCTTGACCTTTCCAAATCCCGTGTCATACAGGGTCAAGTTGTCGACGGTGAAATCAGCTTCGATTGCCGTGTAGTCAACCTCGTAGATCTTGACCAATGAATTCGTGGAGAAGAATGCTGGCCTGAATACCTTGAAATCGAAATACTCGGGATCTTGAAAGTAATCCTTCCACGGCTTTCCATCATTATCAACCCTGGCTTGCCTTCCCTCGCCCCCGCTTATTTCGAGGGCGGTATAGTATTCCAAGTTCGTGGTTGCTTGATCGGGTGAAACTGGCTCATCGTAAAACATCATGCGAACGAGCTGGGAATTGAACCAATTATCGCCGTACAGGCCGTTTGACTCGTTGATGTATTGTGAATAATCGAAAACCTGCTCGTAAGGATCTGCCCAGGTGGAGGCGTCGATGAACGGGTAGATCTCATCATTCGCGTAGTGATGAGAGTTATCATTGCAGATTTTAACCATCCACGGCCATTTTCCCTCGTCACCACCAAGGCCCGATACCAGATGGCCGAAATACACGAGCACGTAATCGGCACCCATGCCCTTTAGGATCCTGCCGCTCCTGAGCTCGCTATTTTCCATCATTGCCATGCCGGTTAATCCTATCCGTGTCTGGTTCAAGGTTGCGTTATCATTCACCGTCGTGACATTTCCGATAACCGTGGACCAGTACCCGTAATCCCACCATGAAACAACGATGGTTGATGATGAAAGGTTGGTTTGCATCCAGCTGAAGGATTCCTCCCAATCGTGGAAAGATCCACCAGAAACAAGCTCGGACCAGCCCATTTGTTTGTAGGCGATGTGGGAACCGTGTTGCACTTGGATTGCCAGCAATCCCCCTATGAAAATGAAGAGAACTGCTGCCGCGGAGCGATCCAGCATCTGGCGCTGATCTCGCCTCCTCCTTCGCGAAATGCTTGGTCGTTTCTTTGCAATATTCCCGTATGCTTTTAGGATATTGCTGATACCATAAGATCCCATGAGTGCCGCAGCGGGTGCGAATAGCAAGATGATGCGGATCATGGAACCCGTGAAGTAGTACAAGGTGAGTGTGAAGATGATAATGATAATATCTGCCTCAGAACCCCGCTTGTATGCAAAGTAAATACCTGGAACCACGAAGATCAAGGGCACCAGCGTGTTATAATAAAATACGGACCACGATGCTGGCATGTGCTCCCCAACCGAGGCAGTGAGCGACACATCTTCACGGGATAGGGGATTAAGTATTGTGAGGTACCGCTGTGGAAGGAGGAGAAGCTCGTCCGAGAATAACCAAAAGACGACTCCAACTACCACCAACGCAGGAATGATGGATTTCTTGACAACAGACCAGAAATTCCTGTACCAAATGGGATTTTCTTCCTTTTTCCTGTACAAGAATTCAACAAAGGGCAATAATGCCATGACCAGTATTGGGATGAGCAAGCTCGACGTTTTAAAGAAATCTGATATCTGCGTCCTCTTGAAGAACGAGTGTATGAGCAAACCCACGCCCATCATGGTCGTGTAGCCGATCAATAACCTCTTGCTATATTTCTTGAAAGCAATCAGCGCCACCGTGAATAATGGAATAAGCAAAGCAGTGTAGGTGTATCCACCCCAAGAGAGGGAGAGGTATCCAAATGATAGCCCACCAAGAACGCCATCCACCACTGAACCACGCTTCACTGCCCTGATGAAAAATAGCAAGGATAGCAGCGTGGCAAAGACACCGATGGTCTCATTATCGTAAAATCCCGCCACGGTTCGTTGCATGTACCCGGGGGAAAACGCAAGGAAGAATGCAGATAAAAGTCCCATCTTCTTGTCAAGCACTTCCTTTCCCAAGAAATAAATCACGATGCAAGTCAATCCACCCATGAATGCAGGCGAGATGAAACACACGTCATACACCGTAACAGGGAATCCAAGCCCGTTAACAATCCAGTAGAATATCGCATTGGTCATCGGTAGTCCAATGTACATGTTATACATGTTGTTGCCATCGGGATACCAAGATTGATAATCGGTCCATTGCAAGAAATCCCAGAGACCATTTTCAACGATGTAATTGGTGCACCTGTATTGAACCCAAGGGTCAAATGCTTTTATCAGATACACGTCGTTAAAGACGGGAACGAGCCTGATGAATACTGCTACAGTGAATATGAGGATGAGTGCCACGGCTAGCAAGATATTCTGCGGGCTCGTGGTCACGTTTGATTTCGTCCTTTCAAGTCCCTCTTGAAAGAACCGCTTCACGCGTACAGAAAGTGATGGCATGTGGTGTGTCACTCGAGTGTGATTGTGCATGGCATCGCCCCGAGATGCATTTTTGGCGTGCCACCGTTTCGCTTCAAGAATTGCCAATGCGTGGATGTATTTTAATAATGTGGTACAATTCACTCCCGGCTTCCCAGTTTAAATCCCCTTGGTTCCTTGTCATCCCCCGTGCCAAGAAAACTCTCCCTTTCAACCATGCCCGCTGGCTTTTTTACATGACGCTGATTCCAATGAAAGGTAAAACCTCGTGGCTCTCAAGATCCTTGCGCCTGAAACCGTGCCAATAGCGTGACTCCCACCAGCAAGCAAGCGATTCCAGCAATGAAAATGGAAGGAATGGTTATTCTTTGGTAAAAAATATACACGCCTGCCAAGATAGGAATGACATTATTAACAGCCTGAGATGTCGGTACAGCGTGCAAAGCGGCTGCAGTTTTAAATGCTGCTTGAGAGAAGATTATTCCGAGCATGGTACCGATAATAACGCCAAACAGTCCAATGAATAATATCAAAGCAGGAAGTCCCGGTGTCGTGCCCGGGATCTTCTCGCCGCCAAACATGGCATCCAAGACGGGTCCCGTGACCTGTCCCGAGATGGAAACCCACGCGTAACTCAAGCCAAATAGGATTGCATGTCCAAAATGGCGATGGCTAACGTCGCCAATGGCTAGAAAGGCACCCACGGCAACAAGAGCGCCCACGGGAATCAAGAACACCAAGAGTCGAATCATGAATCCTTCCTCTAAAAATAGGGTGATTTCCACGTCACCAGTGATGCCACCAAGACTAATCAAGATGATTGATGTAAACACGGCAATCACGCCAATCCATTCCTTAGGAGACAAGTGTTCCTTCAAAATCCACACGGAACCAACCACGAATACTAAAATTCCCGCTGTTGCAACTGGTTGAGCCAGCGTGACACCCAACAGGTCAATACCGATGAAGAAAAAGGGGATCAATATCACGGTTTGCATCAAGATTCCAGCAACCCACAACGGACGTTTCAGAAATCGTTTCAGGGGAATCGATTCATCTCGATCATCATCTGCATCCTGCATCCGGTCAATCTCTAATTTTTGGAGCAAGATGCCCACGCTATTGATTGAAGCGCCAGCCAAGGTAAAAAACATGCCGAGCCAGAAACCATCCCCAAACATTAGTGGTTCCGTGTACCTGCACCTAAAAAGGATTCCATGGAGGGCATGGGTGCATACACGAATAATCCAACGGGAAGAGTGATGGATCACAATAAGGGGCTATCAAGCCATGAAGGAATGGGATCAGGTTCATATTCTTCCGTTTACTGGTTCAAGTGAGAATGCTTACCTTGAAAACAAGTCCCATTCCATGCAATTCCACCCGTGCGTATGCAGTAAATACTTATAGGGATAGCGAGTTTCTCGTTGAAATCGATCTCTCGGCTTTCAACTACCGGAAGAATGCTTCCCACGAGCGAATTGCCCTAGATATAGAGTTTTATTTCCTGATTGAATTGCTTTGTGCCATTTCACGAAAGGAAGGACTTTTCCAAGAGCCTTGGTGTCGGAGCATCGGTTGCAAGTGCGAGGATATCGTGAACTTGTTGCAATAATGCTTTATATGGAAGGTTAAGGAAAATCATTCAATTCTTTCAACCGGCGTGTAAAGATCATGTTCCAGGTGAATTCCTTGCTGTTTCACTGCTTGTTGTAACTTATTTGGTCCTTCCACGGCGAGTGCAAGCGGGTCGATGTTTTCCTCCATGCATAAATGGATGGCGGTGGCTGCCGCCTGGCCCATGGCACAACAGGTGGTCATGACCCGGGCTGAACTTAAGGCGAGCTGGTCGGCAGACAGATTCCTGCCAGCAACCATCAAGTTTTTCATGCCTGCCGGGATGAGACTCCTAAGGGGGATGTCATACGGTGGGACCCTGAGCTCGGAGCGCTCCAAGATGTAGGTGCGCTTGTCATCTGTTGGGTCATGTGCATCCAACGGGTAATGCCCAACAGCGATACCATCCGGGAACGAGCGCCCCCGCCGGCAATCATCCACCGTGAGAATATATTCTCCCTTGATTCTTGCACCCTCCCGGATGCCAATGATGGGTGAAAGGTGATCGAGCTCCCATCGCTTTCCTTCTCGTTCCTGGTAATACTGCAAGACCCGTAGTAATACCTGCCGTCCCTCCATTTCAGCCCGCGTGATTCCATCCGTCGTGGTCGAATCATGCATCGGGACCTTGATCTTCACGCCCCTGCTACATCTCCCGCTCCGGCTGAAACTGGTCATGGGCTTGTCACTCTTTTCCCTTATTTTTTTCCCGGTAACCTGTGTGCTTAAATTCCTCCCCCTTGGATTGAATAATCCCGCGTTCCGGTAGAATCCGATGATGGACATGGGAAGTTGTAACCCATCTGAACGTCTTCCTTTCATCACTTGGCATCCCGCGGCGCGGCATGCGTCGGCATCACCAGTGCAATCGATGAAAAAACTTGCCCTGATCGCCTTCAATCCGTCCTTGCCAGCAATGATGGCGGCAATCACGTGATCTCGCTCCACGATCAAGTCGATTACCCTGGAATGGAGCATGAGATTGAAGCCGTGTTCTTTCACCAAGCGATCCAAGACGAGAACCAGGTATTGGTGCTCGTATTTCCGTCCCTTGAAGAACACGGTCCTTGCTGGAAAATATGGTTCGATTGCTTCGAAGTCTTGCAATCCCCGGATGATATCGCTAAATACCCTTCCTTGGCCACGGGTTTCCCCGCAGAATCCACGGACCCCACCACTTGTCCCGTTTCCACCGAGCCACCCCAATCGTTCCACGAGCACGGTATCCATTCCAAGGTCGGATGCGGCGCATGCGGCACCAATCCCGGCCATACCACCACCGAGAACGACAACATCTACCG
>WJJB01000089.1 GCA_014729935.1 Candidatus Bathyarchaeota archaeon
ATATCGCATTCATGAAAGTTTGGTATTCGGTGTAGCATCTACACGATCACATCCAATTAAACCTACATGTGAATGCGATTTCCCGGTTATTATTGGGAGGTAACATCCAGATAATTCATCACTGGATTCCCATCTTTAACTTAGATCACCGCACCCACACTTGAGCTCGTTGATGATATCGAATAAATCATCCAAACCAGTTGCTGGTTCTGCATTCGCTTGCAGGAAAACAAGATGCAATGCGGGGATCAAGCGTTCCATCATCTCAATTGCGTGCATGCCGAATTCAGTAAATTCACCCATCTTCCGGGAAAGCAATCGTTCCTGCAATGCTTTTGCATCTTGCACGCAAGGCAACACGTCATCGTCAATGAGATCGGCTTTAGAAATCACTTGAATGATTTCGACTGGTACCTTCAAACTCAACCCCGCATATACCATCAAGAGGAAGGCGTAATGCGCTGGATCGTTAATCATGTCTCCGGGCATCAGGAAGATTCCCGTCACATCCGGAAAGGAATAGTGCATCTTCTCCATTAATGCATTCCCCGAGGCGGAAAAAAGAAGGGGTTCCACCTGGCCAGGTGTATCGATGAGCAACCACGAGGGATCTTCTAACGGTTCAAGTGATGAAAAGAATGCATCGAAATGTTGGACCAACCGTTCATACCCTCGGACCATAGCACCATTTGGTCCCAATTTTTCCTGCTCCATGATATCCCTTAATGTGAAACGCGAGCGGATATCCATTGTCCACTCGTAGTGATCCTCGATGCCTGGATCAAGATTACATGTCGTCACGGGAGATGAAACATGTTCTGATTGGATGTAAGTTGCCAGTGTCTTGACCAAGCTTGTTTTCCCTGAACCAGCAGGACCCATGATAAGCAGGACGGGCATTTTTAACATTCCGCTCAATGCAATACTGGAAAAAAAGCCCTCTAAAAAATCTTAAATTGCATCTAGGCTTTACATCTTTGCCGATTGCAATGACAAATATCATCAATGCCACAGGTATCATCACGAGCTATCGACGAAGCAAGTACCGCATCCATCCAAGGCAGATATTATGCAAGTTTGATGGGTTCGATTCACATAAAACTGCCAGTGCGTTGATCGGTCATGAAGTAGAGTGGCGTTCCGAAACGGGAAGGTCAATTCGTGGTGTGATAACGAGAACCCACGGGAAAAATGGGGTGGTTCGAGTCCAGCTGAATCAAAAAGGAGTCCCTGGGCAGGCCATTGGTAGTGATGTTCGCATCACGAAATGAAAGATATTACTTATTTTTACTCAGGAATCGAATTTCCCTTGCCCTTTCAAGGAACTTGATGATTAATTCCCTTCTCTTGTCATCCTGCTCGATCTTCACGAGTGATGGAATGAGGTCATCAACATCATAATTGTAAATCTCCTTGTATGCCTTTCCGAGAATGAAAATAAAGATAACAGGTTCAAGAACAAGAATGGTCACCAAGACCACTGGAAATCCAAAATTAGCCCCTCCTGCACCATCCTCAGGTAAAGAGATCGGGATGGCATACCTATCTTGTATGATAGCTAGTTCAATGAAGTTTGCCAAGAGGATGAATGCAAACATGATGATGTTGATGATGGAAAACCTGTTGAAACGTTCCCGGGTGGCACCCCATAACACGTATTTTTTACCAACTGCCCCTCCCCCATCTCCCGGTGCACTCATTTCATTCATGACATCCCGGTAATCGAGTTCTACCCGTGCTGTTACCCACACCTTGTTTACAGCCAAATGGAAGCAGATGATATACACGAAGGTGATCATGAACATGAAGGTATCGAAAAGAACTTGAAAATAAGCGGGAGATACAAGATATTCGTAGCCTAACACTAAAAGGATCAACATGGAGATAACAAGCCCCCACTTGAAAAGGATGGCGAGATGGTGCTCATCACCAAAAGGGAATTGCTCGAGTGGCAATCCATCTACATGGGTGTTGGGCTTGAGGATAGCCAAGATCCTGAAGGTGAACGTGAAAATGGCAATGGACAGGGGGAAGCAAAGTAATACAATACCAGAACCCCACTCTTGGTTGAAGAAAAAGACCAAGGACACGCCCATGAAAAACAGAAGTCCCAAAACATTTAAATCAGAAATAACGTCCCACGTGGATATGTGTTTATCCGCCATGCACCATCACGTCATTCAAAAATCTTCACCATCTACACTTTTTAAAAGTTGATTGAATTATTATAATATTACTATTGCGAGAACCTTCTTGACTCCAGTATCATTAGCAATCTCATGACATGGGCACGTACGATACTCGTGCTCGATTTACCAAGCATCCTGACGATTCTCATGAAAGAAAAACTCGATCCCATCAAAGATCTTTTCCCATACGATGCATTCCGCCCCTCCCAAGACCGTTTCATAAAGGAATGCCATGAATCCTTGGATAAACCGCGTCACGTGGTGATATCTGCACCGAATGGGTTCGGGAAGACAGTTTCCACACTTTGTGCAGCCATTCCCGTGGCCTTGGAAAATGACTTGAAGATCGTGTATTGTTGTCGCACCCACACGCAAAATTCAAGAGTCATCATGGAATTGAACAAGATATTCCAAAAATTGGACAAGGAAGGTAAGGACATCAAGAGCTTGTACCATCTGGGTGGCGTGAGCCTCCGAAGCAGGACGGATATGTGCTTCATGGATCAGGTGCTGAAGGCTAACTTGAATCCCAGCGACGCCTCCATTGTATGCGGGCAATTACGTGCCGATAATCGCTGCAAGTTCTTTCGAAACATGAAATGGGCTCTTGGAAAAGATGATTTGCACCTACCAGTATCCACCAATAGCTCGTTTGATGCTGGAGATATCAAAGATTACTGTAGCATGAAGAATTACTGCCCGTACTTTTACAGCAGGGAGTTGCAGAAAAAGGTACTGGTTATCGTTGCCAATTATAATTGGGTGTTCGATCCAGATATTCAAGAAAGATTCTTGGATGTAATCAACGTTCCCTTGGAAGAGATCTTGCTAATTATAGATGAGGCACACAACCTGCCCCCGTTGGCTGAAAGAATTTACTCGCGGAAGTTGGGAGATTACACCATCAGTGCCGCGACCAGGGAGTTGGGCGAGTACTTCCACCGTGATTCCGACAAGGATGAATTGAAATCCTTTCTCCGATTAATTCAAGATCTATTTGACGAGTACGAGGATAGGATAGGCAATCAAGATGAAATGGATTTGGATGGGAGAAAAATAATCCAAGACCTCCAACATGGTTTAAATCAAGATTTAGGTATCCTCTTCCACCATCTTGATGAAACGGGAAAGGAAATCCAGAAGGAGAAACTTGCATCAGGGAAAAGAAATCCAAGATCGTTTTGCAGAGCGGTTGCAAAGTTCTGGAGAGAATGGTATCTATACACCCTGGATAAAGCATCATATTACCACTGTTTTTCATTGAACCGAGATTCTGCAACGCTCAGGCATAACTTTGAAGCAGTCTGCTTGGATCCCGGGTTAACCGGTATCCAACATGTGATGGAAAGGGTATTTGCCTCCGTTTCACTCTCGGGTACAATCATCCCGAACGTTTATTCTACACAATGCAGGATAAATCAACCAGTAACCATAGAATTACCATCCCCATTCAAAGAAAACCACGTGAAAGCGTTCATCCTAGATGGCGTTTCGACGGCATTCAAGGATAGGGACGAGTCCATGTA
>WJJB01000090.1 GCA_014729935.1 Candidatus Bathyarchaeota archaeon
GCTCCAGAGAGTGAATCTGGGACGTGTGACGTGATAGCGCAAAAACCAGATGCCGTGATGACCGCCATTGGCTACCCCAGCGTGCGGTGCTGGCAACGGCGCGGTGCGAAGCCCGGGGAACAATGTAGCCTCGTGCCCAGCCACGAGGGCATGGAGGAGCTAGCCAAGGCATCCATGGCAAACGAGAGTGAAGGAATGATAAACCCCGTAACGTCCAACTGGCGAAAAGTGGCTGGCACGCCAGGACCAAAACGGTACGCCGACAGGGGGCGTTGTTTCCAAGTCAATGCCCCGTCATTCGTCGCTCGGCCGGGGGAGAGTTCCTGCCTACTGGTGCTGTTGAAGGTCATTCCTGGGGAACTTGGTAACCCCGACGGCCACCCGCGGTCCTCGAACACGTGTCTTCCCTTCCGCATCCCATCGCCGCACGTTTTTTATGCTCATGCCCATCATCGCCGCGGCGATGCCAACCCGAACCCGGACCGTTGCTATGACCATTCATGGCGTGCAACGCCCTTTCCGCCCCCGTGGCATCCTGATGGTGTCTAGATTCGGGGGGGTTCAATCTAGCTGCTTGATCACCCTGCATGCTGGTGGGAGGGTTAAAATGTAGATGCCATCGGAGTGATTTCTTGGCTTGCATGGTTATACGGGACTTTCTTCTTGGCAGAATTCATTCGTTTCCTAACATGATCGAGCCATGTCGCTAACGGATCTTGAATAATCCCAATGATACCAATACAGGAAATCCTGAATGATTCTTGTTTTCCAATCACACGGATATATTTATTACAACGGGATGAATACCTTCTTCGGAAATCAAATGGCTTTCACCATCGTCGAATACCTCTACCTAATATACATGGTGTTACAAGCTATTATCGCGGTATATTTGGGAGTTCGTGCAATCAAGACGCGAATCTATTTCATGCTGTATTTTACCATTGCATTAGGTTTCTTCTTGATGGAAGCGGTATTCACTGAACTTTCCGAGAATATCCCTGAATTGGTAAAAGCGGCAATGGTGATGAATTACCCGATCTTTTACGTGATTTTTACCAAGAAAGCCTTTTACAAGGATAGGAAAAGCCTTTTTCCACTCATTTTATCGATCATTCTTGTCACCCGTGTCGTGCATTTCATCGAGCGGTACATCTTCAGGTACACCGTGCCCCATGTTGGTGAAAGCATAGCTCAGGCGGATTTGGGGATATATTACTTCCATGTAACATTGGTTGCCATCATGCACGGGGTTGCGGATTTATGGCTGGCATATGCGTCGTTAACGGCATACAAGCAATCCTCGAAGAGCTGCTTGAAACCTTGGATAAAGAAGCGATATCTCCTTGTATGCATTAGTGCATTGGTTCACTCCACGTTCATCATTGCATGGTACTTGATACCTACGGATGGCTCGGGTTATAATTCACCGAGAGGGTTACCTGTTGGCATCTTGCAGATGGTAACGGCACTCCTCTACTCGTTTATCAATCTTCTATGCTGGATCATGCCCCGATTTTTCAAGAGATGGCTTGGAATGGGTGAGATACCCGAATCCATTGCAGAAACGGAATCATTGAAGAAGCAAATCCCCGAGGAAGTAATCAAATCTCTCACGAGCAGGGAAATCATCATGGTTGTTGATATCCTTGGCGATAAACTCTCGGACTTGATAAACAAGGATTCAACTGCTGCAAAGGGATTGCTTTTGATGTCTATCCTCAAGAAATTTGGGTCGAATGGCATGTACCTTCTCGACCTGCCGTCCTTGAATTCAGTCTTTGCCAGCACCTTGAAGGAAAATCTTGATAAACTCAACATCCCTAATGTAGACGAGGTGGTTGGGATGTTGCAACATGAACTCTCGAGGAACCAATCGCTTTTCATGATGCTAAGGATTTGATGCTACCGTGCTATTCGATATAGAGACATGCAGGCTCATCTATGACAAGATTCGGGATGCAATCATCATCGTGGATGATATTAACGCAATCCTGTACCTGAACCCGAGAGCTGAACGACTCACGGGATGGGCCTTGGAAGATGCTACAGGCATCAAGCTGCATGGCATGCTTGGCATCAATAGGCGAGATCTTCTCAACTACTTCGCTCAACCAAACAAGGAAATTCCCATTATCATTCAAAATTCAGACCTCCTTGGATTTGGTGAGGAGAAAAAAATACCTGTCACCATGACAGTGATTCCAGTTAAAATAAAAGAAAAATTCCTCAAGATATGCATCTTTACCCTTGATGAGAAGCTTGAAACCAGCATGGTATGGGATACCCTCTCCCAAGTTTGGGATTTTTCCAGGGCCGCGTCTGATATCATCGATTCCATCCCATCCGCCCTTTTCATATGCAAGATCGAGGAAAATGGGAGGATGCGCATCTTGAATTGCAATCAACCTGCCTGCAAACTCACTGGTAGGAAACTCGAGAATGCCTTGAATTATTACATTGATGATTTATTTGCCGGCAAGAGGGGAAAGGAATTACAAAGCGAGATTCTTGCTACGAGAAATCGGGGGATCGAATCCAAGTTGGAGTACAGGGAGTATACCAATGACGAGATCACCAGCATCTACAGGGTATACATTTTCAAGATACCAAGGAGACGTGTTGGCATCATCTTTGAAGACATCACCCTCCTGGAAATGGAAAAGATCAAGCTGAAGGAAGTGGATAGGCTCAGGAGTGATTTCGTGCTAAATGCCACCCACGAGTTGAAAACACCCCTGATGACGGTGGGGGGCGCGTCTGAGTTCCTCATAGAAAATTTCGATAACTTGGACAGGGAAACTATCAATAGATTCTTGATGCACATCAAGCAAGGATACAAGCGTCTCAATGATCTTTTCGAAGATTTGCTGGATTTCTCACGGATCGACACCGGTCGGTTGAAACTAGAAAAAGATATGCGGGATTTATGTAAAATCGTGCACGAAGCAGTAAATAGCGTTAGGTACCTCGCGAAAAACCGGGAGCACACGCTGACATGCTTGGATGGAGCACGTGAAATCAAACTTCCGGTGGACGCCTTCAGGATCGAACAGGTGATCGTGAACTTGCTCTCAAATGCCATCAAGAACACGCCAACCGGGGGTAAAATCGAAGTGCAAGTTCTTCAAAATGACGGTAGAGCTCGCGTGGAGATAAAGGATAACGGGATAGGATTTTTGGACTCTGAGATCAAGCAGATATTCAAGAAATTTGGAAAGATCGACAGGAAGAATATCAAAAGCGATATAGACATCCAAGGATCCGGTTTGGGGCTATTCATCTCCAAGGAAATCATCGAGATGCACGGGGGGCGCATCTGGGTAGAATCAAAGGGTAGAAACAAGGGAAGCACCTTCATCTTCGAGATCCCCCCCACGAATGATCTTACATGTACTTAAGCGCTTGAATTCTTCCAAAAAAAATTGGAGAGGAAAGATTGGCATCACGCCAGTTAAATTTCGCCGCGAACGTGTCAACCCGTGATATTCTTGAACGTGGCCATTGAGAGCAAGAAATACGCATTATGAGGTATCCATGGTTCCGTCGACGAGTAATCTGCACCGTGAATCACGGGTGCCGCGGGGTCCAAATCATAATATGGTAAATCCTCTTCCAGGATGTGATCCCCTTCCTTCCCCCGTCTCGTAATGCCATTGGGCACGCAACCAGGTACCTTGCCATATGGATTTCCGGGTTGGGAGTGAAGCCGGTGATGATACTTGGGGGGATTGTAATTCCCAACGCCCTCGCACATGCAAAGGGAAAATGGATTCTTGCCAAAAACCCAATCATGCATGTGCTGCATGAAATCCAAGTGCTTGTGATCCCCGTTGAGCTGGAATGCTAATGCATTTGCCCAGGAGGCACACAGGTAATACGAATTTTGCCCTACATTCCAATTGGACTTATTATCCCTGAACCGGTGGTAGAAATATTCATCATACTGGTACCAACCCGTGGATCCATTTATCGTTTGCTCGTATGACATGCGTCCCTTGAGGATCTTGAAGTAATTTGCTGGATCCCCCGAATCATGGAATGGTTCCCAGAAGCTATCCCACCTGTCCTCCACGCGCGCCTTTGCAAGCGTGACTACCGCGCTGCTTCCGTTCTCCAGCGCCCACTGTAATGTGTAGGCATATCTATCATCAACGCCAATGTGATTGAACACCGTTGCGTTCCAATCCAGCAAAGAGGAATTTTGCAGGTTCTCCAAGCCGATTGCATTTGCAGCATCCCGGTGGGTGGTATTCCCCGTCGCCAGGTACATCTCCCACTTGATGAGCGCATTGAGGGAGTGGTTTTCATGCACCAAGGGGGAATAGTAGTGCCACAATCTCATGGCAATCTCATTGTATGCGGTAGCCTTGCTAGCATGTTTGTTCATGTCATTCAACAGGTTGGCAAGCTTTAGCAAGCCGTAGCATGCTTGCATGGCCCGCTCCGTATCCGCACCATTATCGTTCAAAAGGCGATTATCATGATTGGTCGCCGGGTCATTATCAGTTTCCGCAGCCGGAGCCCCCCAATACCCGTAGTGCCCGTGATAACTATTAGAACCGACGGTTCCAGTCATGTATCCGCTGCCATAGGTGCATCGGACCAAATAATCAGCACCCCAGATTGCTTCTTCCAAAATGTCAGGAAAATCACCATGATAATCGACACCTGTGCTGTTGGGTAAAGTGGTGTTTCGAATGGAAGTGGAAAAAAATGCAGGGGCTTGATCATACGCTTCGACAAGAGCCATGAAGGCAAGGGTCGTGAGGCCGTTGTACTTGTTATAATCGCCCGCGTCGAACCACCCGCCGTGAACGTCCCGGTAGGTGCCATTCTCGTAGCTTGCATCATCCATGTGGCATGCCCCGTGGCCGATGTACCCGGGCACCACGTGATCCTGCACCTCGCAGCCTGTTCGCTGGTAATAATAGAACATGTAACCGAGCTCGAGAGCCCTATCAAAGACATTATTGCCTATTTCGAATTTCCCAGATCGAACCTTGTCATGGATGCCATTGAAGGAAACTTCCACCTTGTACGTGCCCGGTGAAATGATGGTGGAGAAATTCCCTTGCCAGTAAAAATGGTTCCATAGCGACCCGAGATACAGGAGATTTCCCGATGCTACTATTTGGCTGGAGACCACGTTTTCAACTTGCCACATCCCATCACCCAACATCTTCTCGTGCTGCACCAGGAATGCGTTCCCATCACGGCCTGGGAGGTATCCCACTTGATTAATAAGAACAAGGGGGCCTGAACGTTGCCATTCCTTGATTCGTTCTGAAACAAGGCGGGTGCCTACCATTCCCCCCGCGATGATAACGAGAAGGAATGTAATCTTGCCTATCTTGTTCCCAGGAAACGCCCGCCAGTCTCGCTCACGGGTTCCCATTCATGATCTCCCTCCAATGGTTATTTTCTCGAACAGGAAGAAGAGCAAGAAAGTGCACGTGCCACAGAATATCATGTTGAAGGTTGCTTGAAAGATGAGTGCCGGCTCGGTGGACATGAGGATAGTTCCTTGGATAAGTCCAATGACAACCGGGATCAGCACCAGGATGTAAGGTAGGTTTAACAGTGCCACCTTCCATGGCTTGATGGGAAGCTGTTTTAGTTTGATATTTGCATCTAGATCCGGGAGCATGGTTCCTGCACTAGCTCCAATCATCCGACGTGCTTTCATGAATGCCATGATTGCGTTTGTCACGATGATGACAAGCCAGTATCGGAGGAAAACTTCAAGGAAGTGGGGATTGACGGGGATTTCGAGGTGCAAGGGCATCACCAAGAACAGGAACCCGAAGCCTAGAATAGAACATGATATGACAAGTCTACCTTTCAATGGGTCCCCCGACGTGGTTCCCGACAAGTTATGCAGGAAAATGAATCCCACCGTCCCTGCACCGGAGATAACCAGTAAAAATGGATACAAGAAAGAATTGAACTGAAAATCA
>WJJB01000091.1 GCA_014729935.1 Candidatus Bathyarchaeota archaeon
GATAATACCTCGATGGGTTCTATGGGATGCCATTGTCCAAGTGCATCATAGATCTCATTTCTTGCTGCCCACCAATCATCCCCGTATTTATCGGCAATGGTCAAGCCAATTCCCACCGCCTCGTGGATATTAGCAACCGTTCTCTCATCCCAGTATTGGAGCTCCTCGTTTAATGCGTGTTCGTGGATGGTACTGCATATTTCATCAACCGTCACACCTTTCTTGAATGCCATCGAGAATCCTGCTGCCATCGCCGCGGCACAAGACGCATCAGGTTTTGGCTGGTACATGTAAGCCAGGTCTAATGCATCTGCATGCGCCCTGCTTGGATCCAGCATGTTGAAAATGCCAACTGGCGAAATAGCCATGATCGCCGATCCCGTGTTGATGTTATACATTCCCGATTGCCGGGGTGACACGCCGCGCCGCAAGAGTTCTAATGCATTCCTGAGGCACCAGAAAAAATCCCCCGCGTCCGAGAAAGACTCCAACCATACCAAGGCGAGATCCTCTGGAGAGATGTTCCTGCGATACTTCAAGTAGGCTTCCATGAACAGGTTGGCAATCTGGTGGTCGTCTTCGGTTCGTATTCTGTCCAACATCAAGGGCTCGATGATTTTTCCATACGTGCTCTCGATTTTCTCGAAGCTCCAATTCTCCACGATGGATCCCATTGCATTCCCTATTGCCCCGCCAAGCAAGCATCCGAATATTCTCGATTCCAAGTGATTCATGTTATCTGATTCCCCTGGGTGAAATTTATCCTTTTTTGCGAATGAGAACCTTCCCCACTCGCGACGGGAAATCACCTGTTCATGTCCAAGAAGGGTGATTTAGCGGTTGCCCGATCCACCATTACGTGGTGAACCATCACATCTATCGACGTTTCCATCTCTCCCCCAACTCGAGACCACCGGTAGGATTCCTATCGAGATGAGCTATTCATTTCCCTTTCAATCCCCAAGTTTACCCATTTCAACTTTCCCGCTAGTGTGTTACACTTCTTGAGTGATTTCCTGCGATATCTTGACGATTTCATCATTCAGAAGACTCGCTTTTCATTTCGATCGCTCGTTGTCGCAAGATGCCGTCCACCCGGTTGATATCAGATTCTATCCAGCGATTTGCAAGTAACCACATGAACATGGCAGGGATTCCAAGCATCATCGCGGAAATGGCAGTGAGAATGTAATTGCTTGAAACTTCCAAGATGGTACCAGATATCAGGGGACCTATTCCATATCCCAAGGTCTCCAAGAATTGATTCCACGAGGAGATGGTGCCTTGTGCCTCTGGCAAGTTGATCTTTTGCAGGATGGGAGATTGGTTGATGTTGTAAATCCCAAGGACAGCCCTGAGAATGAATATAAGCACGCCGAATACAATGAAAATTGGATATCGCACGAGGCTCATCAGGTCCGTTCCCTCACCAGGGGTTAACTTTGGCAAGGGTACGATGAAAAGCAGGATGACCACGCAAAACAGGATTACCATGGACGCGATAATAAGGTAAATCCGGTTCTTTACATGTCGCTTGGCTAACGTGTCTGATAGTTTTGAGAATGCGATGGAACCGATGATAGCACCGGGTATGCCAAAGACGATCATGAGCACGCTTGAGGACGTGGCAGAGATATTATGCGGGGGGCTTTGAACGTAAGGGTACACGAGGTAAACTGCAATGGAAAACAATATCCACGTGAAGACACCTTCTATGAATGCAATGATGTTCGTCTTTGAAAAGATGGTTGACTTGATGGTCTCCCTGTTCAACTTGTACCCGTATTCCACGGTGGCATCATTTAATGCAAGCTTGAGCTCGGCATGCTTGATACCCTTCCTTGGTTCCTCGAGAGCAAGCCACGTGAATACCGAGCCAAACAGCAAGGCACCTCCAGATATCCAGTAATAAATTCGCCAATATCCCAATTGGATGAGACCGGCACTGGCGATCATTCCAATGATGAGCATCAATTGCCGGGTGGTCTCGAGCAAGCCGAAGAACCGTGATCTCTCGTCCATCTCGATGGCATCATTTGACCAAGCATTGATGCTAGGAGCGATACCTCCTTGGCCGAAACCAAGCAACGCGTGGAAAAGGATGAAGAATCCAAGCATCACCGTGGAATCACCCGAGGGAACAAAGCCATTGCACAACCTGGCAATACCCATTATCGCGAGTGAAATGGAGAGAATGCTCTTCCTACGATATTTGTCTGCAAGAAAACCAAACACGATACCCGTGATTGCTAGTACTACGAGTTTTGCACTCACGATAATGCCCATGTGTAACGCGTGTAAATCGTCGCCAGGCCATATTACTTGCGAGATGCCAAGCATGTTCAGCATTAATCCAGCCACGGCAATTGAGACCAAGGATTGCACGACAAGCACCTCCCATGCCTGTCCAAGGATACCGCCACGACCGGAAGGTGTGGGATCGTGATGCAAGATCATGCGATGAATCATGGCAGGGGAGAATTGAATGTAACGCGTGGTGCCCGTGGAATGTTCAATCCGCATTAGGTTGGGACCAATTTTTCCCATGAAATCATAACCGAAAAGTATATATGTGGTTTTTACCAAATACTAATTGGTAACGATATGTTACCAATAAAATCATACACAAAGAGTGAATATGCATGCCAAAAAAAGAAAAAATACTTGGAATAGACCTTGGTACCTCCAACTCGGCAGCCTCAGTCATGGAAGGGGGCAATCCCGTCATGATACCGGCAGCGGAGGGAACAACGATTGGAGGAGGCAAAGCATTTCCAAGTTATGTAGCATTTACGAAGGATGACAGGATCTTGGTTGGCGAGGCAGCAAGACGCCAGGCAATCTCGAATCCCGAGCGCACGATTACTGCAATCAAGCGAAAGATGGGCACCACACACAAGACGAAGATAGGTGGAAAGGAATACACGCCCCAAGAGATTTCTGCAATGATCCTCCAAAAAATTAAGACAGACGCAGAGGATTTTCTCGGGGAAACCATCGAGAAAGCAGTCATCACGGTTCCTGCGTATTTTAACGATGCGCAACGTACCGCGACGAAGGATGCGGGTAAAATTGCCGGACTTGACGTGGTTCGCATCATCAACGAGCCAACTGCAGCAGCACTTGCATACGGCCTCAAGAATGAGGAAAAAGAGCTTAAAATCGCTGTATTAGATCTCGGTGGCGGCACTTTCGATGTCACCATCATGGAGATGGGCGAGGGCGTGTTCCAAGTTATATCAACATCGGGCGATACCCAGCTTGGTGGAACCGATATGGACAGGCTCATCATGGAAGATATTGCCACTGAATTCAAGCGACGCGAGAACATCGACTTGCTCGAAGATCCCACTTCGAAACGCCGCCTGTTAGAAGCAGCAGAAAAAGCCAAGATAGAGCTATCCACGCTTTACTCCACGAAGATCAACCTGCCATTCATTGCGAAGGATGATTCTGGACCAAAGCACTTGGAAATGGAATATACCCGTTCCCGGTTGGAAGAAACCATCGCCAGTGTCTTAAAACGATTGGTTCCACCCATGGAATCCGCGCTGGAAGATGCAGAACTGGCAAAGGGTGATATCGACAAGGTACTCCTCATTGGTGGTCCCACGAGAATGCCAGTCGTGCAGGAAACATTTAGTGACTTCTTCGGTCGCAAGGCAGAAGGAGGCGTGGATCCAATGGAGGCAGTTGCAATTGGTGCCGCAATTCAAGGAGCGGTCCTCGCGGGAGACATGAAGGAAATCTTGCTCTTGGACGTGACTCCGCTCACCCTGGGACTTGAAACACTTGGTGATGTCATGACGCCGTTGATAGAACGAAACACCACGATACCCGTGAAACGAAAGAAGGTATTCACGACTGCATCGGATAATCAACCATCCGTTGAAATTCACGTGTTGCAAGGCGAGCGACCCATGGCGAAGGATAATTTCTCCCTGGGCAAATTTTACTTGGAAGGCATCCCACCTGCGCCACGTGGAGTGCCACAAATCGAAGTCACCTTCGAAATTGACGCAAATGGCATCCTGAAGGTAACCGCAAAGGATCTAGGTACAGGACGCGATAAATCAATTCGCATTGAAGGCACCAAGAAGCTCGACGAAGATCAAATCGAGCGCATGAAGGCAGAAGCTGAACAGAACAAGGAAGCGGACAAGAAGCTAAGAGAGATCATCGAGAAGCGGAACAAGTTGGACTCGATGGCATTCCAGGCTGAGAAACTAATGAAGGAAAATCCCGATATCGTCGACGAACCCATGAAAGAAACCCTCGTGGCGGCGATTGATGAAGCTCGGGATGTCGTGAAAAACAAGCCAAAAGATGAAAACGCCATCGAACGGGTCATCAAGGACCTTGAAGCATCGCTTCACGAGCTATCACAAAAGATCTACCAGAAATCTGCAGCCACAGGTGCACCGGCCGGATCTGGACCTCAAGGAGGGCCAGGCACGCATGGGGCACCGGGCCAAGGTGCACAATACCAGCAGCAATCTGGCGATGATGACGTGGTAGACGCGGATTACGCGTGATTCCCCTCTTTTTTTTTTCCATCCCGAGCATTTTCAATATCCGGTTGTAGACTCACGATAACCAACAAAAAATATCAAACCATGAATCGACATGATTCTCCCGAATGCCCACCCAGTCCCTCCCCATTTGGATGCGGTCATGGGAAAACCATGTAAATGTTGCAGGATGACACGAGATGGGGAGAAACACGAGAAAAGAATGAACCGGAGGCGTCAAGAAACCCATGGCAAACAAAGACTATTACAAGATCCTTGGCATCAGCAAATCCGCATCGAAGGAAGAAATTAAGCGCGCATTCAGGAAGAAAGCTAGGAAATATCATCCAGATGTGAATCCCGGGGACGAGGAAGCCGAGGAAAAATTCAAGGAAATTAACGAAGCGTACATGATCCTCAATGATGACAAGAAGCGTGAAATGTATGACAAATTTGGCGTCGTGGATGGTGAAATGCCAGATTTCTCGGGAGCAAGAGGATCCAGCGGTGGATTTGGTGGGAGTGGAGGACGGGTGTACCGGGGTCCAGACGGAACTGTTTATTACACGTCGACAGGTGGAGCCCCGGGAGGCACCAGCGGGGTCAACTTCGATGATATCTTCGGGGGAAGATCCGGCAGGCGAGGAAGTGGAAGTTTTGGTGGATTCGATTTTTTCAATGATCTCGGAGATATCTTCGACGTGTTCAATCAAAAACGTGGTAGCACGAGATCTCGTTCCAGCAGGACAACTGAGTTTCCCCGGGAGGGTGATGATCTAAGGTATGACATGGAGATCGATTTCATGGATGCCTTCCACGGTGCCAACAAGAAGATCTCTTACAGGAATCCCGTAACGGGGGAACAAAAGACCGTCACGGTGAAAATTCCCGCAGGGCTCAAGCCAGAGCAAAAATTGCGACTGAAAGGCCTTGGCATGCCAGGAGAAAGGGGGGGAAAATCAGGTGACTTATACATAGCCGTTCACGTCCGATCCGATCCCCGGTTCGAAAGACGTGATAATGATGACGTGGTGGTCACCAAGGAAATCCCATTCTCTACTGCGGCACTTGGGGGCAAGGTGGAGGTTGATGGGCTAGATAGAACCTTGACTGTAACCGTTCCACCTGGCACGAAAGACTCGACCATGTTGCGCCTCAAAAACCAGGGATTTCCCAAGTTGCACTCCAATCAACGAGGCAACTTGCTCCTTGATATCAAGGTACAGGTTCCCGAGTCACTTAACAAGGAACAACGCAAGTTATTGGAAGAATTACGATTACATGGAATGTAGGTGAATGAATCAAATGATGAATTTAGAAAATTTCACGATAAAGGTTAAAGAAGCGCTAATGACTGCACAATCGATGGCACAACGTCGCAACCATCAAATGATTGAACCAGCGCATTTATTGAAGGCGCTGGTAGAGCAATCGGGAGGCATCACCATGGAATTGCTCTCCAAGCTCGGTACAAAGCCAGCGAGCATTATCAGAAGTCTAGATCAATTGCTGGCCGCTATTCCCACGGTCACCGGATCGGGAGGAGGTAATACGGTTGTATCCCGGGAATTGAAGCACGTGTTGGATCAAGCTTGGAAGGAAGCAGAATACATGAAAGACCAGTATCTTAGCACCGAGCATGTAGTGCTTGCCATGGCTGATGATAGTTCCTTGAACGTTAACAGGATCTTTCAGGATCATGCCATCACCAAGGATCGCATCATGCAAGCCCTTGTTACCATCAGGGGAAGCCAAGGGGTGAATGATCCCGGGGCTGAAGGAAAGTATGATGCCATCAAGCGGTATAGCAGGAACTTCACGGAACTCGCGAAACGAGGCAAGTTGGATCCCGTGATTGGCAGGGATGATGAGATCCGGCGTATAATGCACATCTTGTCAAGAAGGACGAAGAATAACCCCGTGTTGATAGGAGAGGCAGGGGTTGGAAAAACCGCCATCGTTGAAGGTCTCGC
>WJJB01000092.1 GCA_014729935.1 Candidatus Bathyarchaeota archaeon
ATCCGAAGAAGAGCCACATTGGTTCCCAAATTTCCAGAAAAATGCAATAAATGAAAGAAATAAGGGAAGTCGTGGGAGGATCCGGGAATCTGGCGTACTCCCGGTCCCGGCACGCTTCCAGGTGCATGCCATCACGTGGTAGATCTTGGCGCCAGGAATTCCTTGAAGGGAATGGCAACGAGATCTCCAATTACATAGGTTCCCAGTATAATGGTGAACAAAAGGGATTCCATGTAATACGTCTTCGTGATGATCGTGGGCAATACCACGGCGATGAACCAGATGAGCTTGTACGTCATCTGCATCAAGAGAACCGGGATGAACTTCCGGGGATTCTTGATCCCGAAAATCGACCAAATGCCCTCGGCAGTGAATAAACTTGCCATCAATCCAAAAATCAGTGGATCTTGCACGGGCCACCCCATGGTCTCGATGACAAATTCGGGTGCAACAAGCATCAAGACTCCGAAGGCGAACGATGCCACCAAGGTATACCAGAACATTACCTTCAGTTTTAACTCGGTCGTGATCTCCATGGGTAGATGTCCGATTGCTTCGCTTTAAAACATTGCGACCGTGGCCTTCGAGCTACCGATTTCGTTACCTGACATGTTAGAAGAAAGCCGTTAGAGCATCATTCAAAGCATAATCTCGTAGACGAGCACCCGTTCGACCGTGTGATTGAGCCCCGTTTTCACGGTATGGATGTCATCGATGGCTTCCACGTAAAGAAGAATGCGATTCCGGACCGGGTCGTGAATGGAGGTTGAATATCCCAGTAATGGATGCAGGGAGAATTCATAGGGTGATGATGGCTTCCAGCGTGCTTGGAAGATCGTATCAAGGTTTCCTCCCCGGTGATCCAAGATGGCAGCATAAAAGGTAACTAGCGATTGCCCGTGACGGACGCCATGCTCGTCCGCTGCCTCGTGCTCGACATTTGGGTCGATCTCGTGTGCCATGCACGTCCCGATGAACATGGGGCCAGTTGCGCCTGCAAATAATGAACCGGAAAGGAATACCTTTTCATCAGCTCCATCCACGGATAATACCCCGTGCTTGTTCCACTTGATACCATCGTTGCTCGTGGCGTATCCGGGCCTGCGGGTTCCTTCTTTATCCTTGGCTTTATATATGCAGTGGTACCTGCCATCGATGATATCGATGGTGCCGTCCCGCGCCTGCATTGCATCGTGATCTCTCGTTGATCCCGTGGACAGGACGATTCCTCTCGATTCCCAAGGCCCGGTGAGATCCGGGGCTACCAGTAGTAGTGTCTCCCATTTCAACCCTCCCCACACGAATTCCTTCCCCACATCTACCGACAAGTAGAAATGCCATGATCCGGTGAGCGGGTCCATGAGTAGCTGCGTGCCCTCGATGCTATGGATATCGATGCTAGCGATATCCTGTACCAATTCCTTTGAAAGGCTCGTGATCAGCGAAAAATTTGTACAACCATCATCGGACCGGTATATATTTGCCTGGTACCCCCGCTTGTTTCCTTCCGCCACCCTGGGTCGCGATGTAAGTAAGAATTCATTCCCAGCGTCGTGGAAGATTGCCTTGCCCGCTCCCGTCCACGATCCCGGCTTGAAATTGGGGGGATCGATCGCCACACCCTTGAATTGCCGCTTCGAGAATATGTACTGGGGGGGCACCATTCCAAGCCAGTGTCCTGCTACCATGGTATATCATCCACCTTAGTGTTAAAAAATGAATGGCCCCATACTCTTGCACCATTACTTTTTAGGACTGGAAATGATAGCATGAAAAAAGGGGAAAACGGGCGGGTGGGTCTTTCATTTCTCTCATTCCCTACCGCGCCGCTTGATCACGAGCGCGCCGATCCCGAAGGATGCTGCGCCGACCACGATCAAGCCTAATGCATTACAAAGTTCATGAAGGCTAAAAAGCAAATACCCATGAATCCTTGATTTGGTGATTTTTAAATAACTCGGGATTATATGAGGTACAATGAAACGACGAAAGACGCTGATAACGGGCACGGTTATTGCAATCATGGCAGGTGCAGGCATCATCGCGGCCATGGCATGCTTGTTGGATTTCAATGATAACAAGATCATTGATCATTTTTACAAAGCACCAGGAGATCAAATGTTTTACATCTCATCACCAGCCATTGATGGTGATGGGAACATTTACATTGGCACGTCCCACAAGGGACGGTGGGAAATTGAAGGAAACACGTGGTCGGAGCATTATTACATGCTCTCGTTCAATCCCGATTTGAGCCCACGCTGGTCCTTCCAGACGAACAACTCGGAACTGATCAAGGGAGGACCTGCCATCCATCCAAGTGGCTTGATCATCTTCGTAGTGGAGAGTAACGGACCTAGCAGTAGTCAATCGATTCCCAACGCAACCTATAACAAGGTTTACGCGCTGAACATGGATGGAACCCTGAATTGGTCATCGGCTCACTTGAATGAAGATGTATTCGATTCTGCATGGGGCAGTTCACCACTGCATCCCGCCATTGATGATAACGGAAACATCCACGTTCAAGGGCAGCATGTCATAAGTTGCTTTCACTCCAATGGCACGCTCTATTGGGAAAACCGGACGTCTATCTTGAACTACGCGGGTTCACCCACGGTTCACGGCAATACCGTGTATTTCCCATCGGGAGATACTAACAACGGCTACATTTACGCATTTCACCTGAATGGAACCTTCAAGTGGCGGTTTACCGCCCATGAACCTGCCTGCAACAACCGGTTCAACATGATATCAATCGATGGTGATGGAAGGTTAATCGCGGGAATGGATAATGAAACCGTACATGCCATCAACTCTAATGGCACCCTGAATTGGACTTTTACCATTCCTACCTCAAATGCGAAGGTGCGCCAAAATGTTGCCATTGATGATACAGGCACGATTTATCTTGGCACGAAGAATGATCAACATTCAGAGTTTTATGCTTTGCATGCTAATGGAAGCCTCAAATGGAAGTATTCCAATCCCTTGCGTGATGTGTACAGCTCGCCAACGCTCACCACAGATGGGTCCATCTGGTTCGGCACCGAGGACATGGCGATATACCGCCTCGACATGGAAACAGGGGATCTCTTGGATACCTTTCAGGTGGAAAGAGATATCACGTGGTGTTCTCCTGCCTTTACTGCTTCCGGAACCTTGCTCGCAGGGGACATGGGTGGGTACCTGTATGCCATCGATTTTCAAGGTATAGGCCTGGCAACCGGCTTTGCATGGCCGTGCTTGGGGTTCAATTTCCAACGAACGAGATACGTTTCGGGATGACTGCCCCCATCATTTTGCTTCTTTTTCCTGCAACAGTTTTTCTTAATGATTATTCATTTACCCGAAAAACGAGGCATGTGATATTTTACCGGATGATGTGCCCATGCAAACTTTTTTCTAAAGGAAATGCATTACCTTTCCCCATGGCATCGTTGATCAAGCGCCTGAATCTTCCATGGTTCGTGGCGCTATTGGCACTCATTACCATAAATATCGTACTCTCGCTGCTCACGAGCGGAAGCGCCGAATACATCGTGAATGATAATGACAGGTGGCGCGAATTCACCGGGGAAATAATCATGTGGTTCCAAGATGCGGACCACGCTCTGGATCCAGGATTCTCCAACTATAACCACGCCTTCACGCCTCTCTATCCCGTGATGGGAGCAATACTTGGATTTCCCTTCAATGATGCCGGCGTGGGATTATCCATCACCTCAGCTATCTTCACGACGCTTTCCATGGTGGTGCTTGGCTTATTCCTGAAAGAACATTATAATTTTGATCTTAACAAGATCGTGAAGTTCCTCGCATTCTTCATGACCAATTACTTCATGATCATTTACATCGCGGTACCAACCGAAACGGAGCAAGCCATCATGTTTTGCACCATTTTTAACCTGTACACCCTCCAACGCCACGAGAAGGATCCCTCCATCAAGAACAAGCTTCTCCTCTCCCTATCATATGGGCTTAGCCTCTATTGCAGGGAAATCCTGTGGCCCATGCTCCTATTCCCGGTTATCTTCATCATGTGGGAGATCCTCCTCCAACGGAAAGAAAATGGAATATTCACCAAGGAGAATGCGATACGCGTCATTGAGATATTTGCCTTTTCTACACTGGTCCCATTGGGAGGTTACCTTCCATTCGTGTTTGGTGCCAACCAATTGGAACTGATCACCACGAGGTTCAACATTCTCACGGGTTACGGGAAATCAATCATCGAATTGATCACCCACGGGTTAATCGCTTTCGGTTTTACCTTCATCATCCCGGTATTCATCATGCTCGATGACGTATCTCGGAAGCTGGATAATAAAGAAACACAAAACAAGGTATTCTTCAATTCAGATCACCGGATGCTTATCACGTGGTTGGCATTTTTCATTGGGTACCGGCTCATTAGTCCTGGGCCCTTTTGGAAGCGATACTGGATCCCCATCATCTTCGGGATTTTCATCATAGATTTCATGCTAATGGACAGGTTACTGGAGGGTCGGAAATCGAAATCTTTTGCCACTTGGGTTATGGTTGCCGCCAATTACACCTTCAACGTGATTTTCGTGATGATGCAAATCCTGCATGGTGCAACCTTCGAGACTCTTGCTGATGACCTTCTATTGGTTGCGGGTGTATTCCTGGGAACGTTTTGGCTGCCACCCGTGGCAATATTCCTCTATGATTTTCAATATACAAGAGAAGATGGGACTAGCGGGTTCGGGTGGTTCATTGCAATCATCATTAGCTGCTGGGCGGGATTGGCCTTATATCTCGATAGAACGAGCAAGGAGATGAATAAGACCAAGCAACCACAACAGGGTTCAAGGATAAGCCATCAGGTGGATGATGGTTCATAACCACGTACCTTATATGCAAAGGATAGAATACCGGGTCAAGTGAAATCACGTGAAATCTGCTTACATCACGAAGCATGGTGATTTGGACGATATCACGGTTGGTCAGCTGGATGATCCAGAGATTTCCCACGACGAGATCTTGGTGAGAGGTAAATTTGCTGCCTTGAATCACTTGGATTCATTTGTCGTGAAAGGTTGGAAGGGATTGGATCTCACCTTTCCCCACGTCTTGGGAAGTGATGGTTCGGGAATCGTGCTCCAAACAGGCGAAGCCGTCTCCACCATTCAAGAGGGTGACTGCATACTGGCAAATCCTGGATTAAGCTGCATGAAATGTTATCAATGCCTATCGGGTACCCAGAATTTGTGCTCGGATTTTTCGATAATCGGGGAGCATGCTAATGGGACTTTTTCCACGGTGTTTAAAATACCTGAAGTTAATGCACTGAAAGTACCACGTACATTTCCCCTCGACATGGCTGCTGCAGCACCGCTCACGTTTCTCACTGCATGGCGAATGCTAACGAATCGAGCAAAAGTTAAGCAAGGACAAACGGTATTCATCCACGGTGCAGGCGGTGGGGTGGCAACGGCAGCCATCCAGATAGCGAAAGCGCACGGTGCAACCGTCATCGTTACAACCAGCACCCCAGCGAAGATGGAAATGGCACGCAAGCTGGGCGCAGATCATGTCCTCAATTACAAGACAAACCAGGTATATGATAAGGAAGTGTATATCAAAATCACCAAGAAAAAAGGTGTTGATATAGTCATCGATAGCGTGGGTTCTCCCACGTTCAGCAAGAGCCTCAGGTTGTTACGAAAGGATGGGATCCTTGTCACGTGCGGCGCCACTGCGGGACAGGAAGCAACGATAGATATACGTCAAATTTTCTGGAAGCAAGTGCGCGTGCTTGGCTCCACCATGGCAAACCAGGCGGAATTCAGGGATGCCATGAATTTCATCTTGGAAGGAAGGGGAACTCCCGTGATATCCAAGGTGTTTTCCTTGGATGATATCGTGGATGCTGAACGATACCTGCTCTCTGAAGATAGCTTCGGGAAGGTTCTCATTCAAATTTCCTGAAATCGAGATTTTTCCACTTTTTCCCTACTATTGCATTCCTAGACCATTTTTTACCCGTTTTCCGCCAGAAAGCCACGTCCTTTAGTTTAGGGCGTGGTAATTCAACCCCTTTCTACCAGAAAAACATGTCCATTAGAGAGAGGGCGGTAGTTCAACCGAACGGTACGGTAACATAAAAATGGAGCTGGGAGCCCTTCTTACCACTGAATGCCCTTCGATGCCTTTTTCGGGTATTAGGGGGAAACAAACCGAGGTGTTTTTATACGTAACAATGCTAGTGTCACCTAAACATTCACCCACTAGATGGCCATGTCCCCCAATAACAAGCGAAAAGGAAAGAAAAAAATCTCCGAAACCAGGAAGCTGGTGAAATGGGGATCTAGTGAAACACTAATCATGAGCTTACCCCGGGCGTGGGTGAAAAAATTTCATTTAAGCAAGGAAAGTGAAGTTTCCGTTGTTGAAAATGCGGACGGGAGCCTACTCGTGAACCCCCTCAATTTATCGAATGATAGGCCCCGGTTCGAATCCACAATACCCTTTGATGATGAGATGGGGGAGGACGACCAGCTTATCGAGCTGGAGATCATGACAAGGTACCTTGATGGAAGTGATATCATCATCATCGAGCGATCGGGATCTCGCGGGGACGAGAAGTTCCCGACGAGATTCAGTACCAAGGTGACCGAAAGCGTGCAGAATCTTCTTGGGTTGGAGATCACCCAATTTCTTCCAAGCAGGATTCAAATCAAGGATATCATGTCCATCCATGAATCCAATATTGACGAGCTCGTGCGCATCATCGCCAACACGACCATCGATCTCTTCAGTTCATTGATAGAACTCATCCAGAATAACGATCTCGATTCAGTGGACCAGCTACTCATTGCCAGAGCACAGGAAAAAAAGTATTACCTTCGGATCCTGCGAGAATTACGCAAGGGATTACTCGTCCCTCAATCATTGGCGCGCATGGGACTCACGGCACAGGATACCGTCGATCTTGCCTTCTTCATCACGGATATCAATGAAACATCCGAGGAACTGGAATTCATGCTCAAGACCATGAAAGGGCAAAAGCTGGACGAGATCACCATCCCCATGATCTCCCAGTTCATGGATGAAGTGAAGAATATTTTCATGCGATCCGTGGATTCCTTTCTTTTCCGGAAAAAGAAGGAAGCCATCAATATCATCAAGCACGTGCCAAGCCTTGAACGGAAGAAACGGATGGTGGAAAACAAGTTCGACGAGTTTCCCGAAACCGAGCGATTCGTTCACTTCCAGATCGTGCTCGATCTCAATTCAAAGGTCTTGGACCAGTGCAAGAGCATCGCACTAACGGCTCTCCGGCGCATCCTATGATGCTGTGCAAAACATTAATACCATGAGATTATATAAACTGTAAAGGTAAAGTACCTACGAGAGTGATGCTACCCCCATGTCGGCACCAGTCATTGAACAACCAGTGAGATCCCCGCAAAAGCATGAACCCACCAGTACCAACAAGGATCAAGAAATTGACACCATGGACGTGTTTTACTCAGATGTAAGGAGAGAGGACGTTCGCAGGGGGTTCTTTAATTTCAGGAAAGTGTTACTTGCTGTTTCCATTATTCTAATTGGTGTTGTGTTAATGATGATCACTGAAATCATGGCAAACATCAATCGGGGAGATAATATCTTCGCGGGGAGTACCTTGGTTGGAGAGAATATCCTCATCCCATGGATCGATTGGCATGATTGGTTAGAAGCGCTTTCTTGGACCTTGGGCGTGATAGCGGCACTTATCATCGCACTTATCTTGACCAATATCGCCATTATCATGTATCACGATAAAGCGATACCGAAGGGGGACCTGGCAAGGGGGTTGAATGCCACGGCAATCTCGGAGAGGGATATATCCATCAGGCAATCCTTCAAGGAACAATTCGGACCGATATACGAGGACATGAAGAAAGGAAAGGTATCCCTCATCAGCCAAGGGGTGAAGCCATCAATGGTCCCACTAAAAGGCAAAGCGGGACTTCCCAAGATCAAGATGCCACCGAAGGTGGCTGTTCCAATCCCTGGAAGCATGAAAACACCAGGCAAACCCAGCGGGGGAGCACCACCCGTTCCAAGTCTCGTGACAAAGAAGAAACAATCGGGACCTGTGACGGGGGAAAAGAAAATCTTTGTTAGATGTAACAAGTGCGAGAAAACCTTGTCGGTGAGTATTCCGAAAGGGATGGTACTCGATAACGAGCTTGAGGTTGTTCCCATATCAATCATCCACGGTGAAGGTGAGGAGAAACACGTGCTCACAGTTTTCCTCGACCCCGATTTCAAGTCCCGGAGGGATAGGATTTCGGAAATGGTCATCCTTGAATGATGCAGTAACCTGCTCAACCCTTCAGGTTAATTCACCAATCACTATCTTGTCACCAAGCACGCCTGTGATCCTTGCATCGTGCACCCTCTTATCGTCCAAAAGCTTGATGGAGTCAGGTAGCTTGACTTTTGGTCCGCCGTATAGCATGTAACCAATGGCTGAATCCTTGTCACGAAAATCGCGTTCCGCGACAAGGACCGGGACAATTTTACCAACAAGCTCGTGTTTCTTCTGGAGGTTGATGCGTCTCGCCAACTGGGTTAACGATTTTGCTTCTTTTAACCGCGATTTGGAAGGGAAACCGTTCTCGAATGCCGTATGGGGTAATGGCCTGAACCGGTAAATGGTAACCTTTTCCATTCCATGGTTGGCGAGCCACTGCATTAGCTGCTTGGAAGAACGCACGGTGGATGCATCTTGGCCAGGCAAGGAGTGGATGAAATATGCATGATACCGAACTTGGTGCTTGCATAGCAACCTGGCTGCTTCCTTTATCATCGCCGTGGTTGCAGGCTTTCCGATGGCAGAAAGGTGTATATCACTGCCAGTTTCAACACCTATTGAAAGGGTCAGGTTGGGAATTCGAGACAAGATGCACGTGGATGGTTCATCAAGAAGAGATGCCTTGATGTTTTCAACGAAGATTTGCACCTTTCCACTGGTTATCGCATCGTGTTCGAGGATTCCATCAACCAAGAATTCGAGAGCCTCATGATTGGGAGCTGGGACCGGATATGGGTATTGATTGGCACCCTTTTCCAATTTCTCCCTTTGAAAATCAAGTACATCGCTGGCACCAAGGACAATCCTGCGCGCGCCGAGCCGGATGCAATCCTCCACCTGCATTGTAATATGCCTCACGTCAAAAGACCTGGTTCCTCCCCACGTTGACGGGGTCGAGCAAAAACCACACCCAGGATATGTCCCTGATGGGCACGAAAACTCCCCTGTCGTGTCACCGGTTTCCAACGCCCCGCAAGAACCGCACTCTTTGCATGTTTGTTCCCCTTTACCATCGATCTTTGCCCGCTTGAAATTGGAACATCCCCTCGTGCATTCGATGTATATCCTGGAGGCCCAGAAATTATGGTAGCTGGAAATCAGATCCAGGGAGGTCGGCAATCCTTGGATTTCCCTTATTGATGGACGGTTCAACATCACCAAGTCATCGTAATTGATAACGTCCACGTTAGCAACGGTTATCGTGCCAGGTGGCGGCGCATCGACAGGGAAGTCCGTTACAATTCCATGTGTTGCCAAGTAGGGAAGTATTTTCTCGCATTCTCCGGGAATGACAACATCCACGTTCCCCTCTTTCAAGATATCTCGATAATGTAACGCAATGGGACCGCCAACGAACACAAGGGAATTGTTTCCATGGGTATTCTTCGCGGACTTCCACGCGGACGCGATTGCTTGAACGGACCTCATGTCCATCGACATGGCTGAAACGAAACAGGTAGATGCACCCCGGGAGAAATCATCAGGTGCTTTCAAGAAATCCTCGCCCCTGATGATAAGGATATCCTTGCAAGCGGATCGCAACGAGGCGGCAATCATTCGAGGGCCTGCGCCGATGAAATCGCGGGTGAATGAACGACGCCCCTTGCCAAGGGTGAGTGCATCCACGATCAAGAACCGCATCTTGCTCACGAATGTGACCGCCTTGAAAAATCCTCTGGCAGCATGAAAAAAGTGAAAGAGGGGAGCTTGGCGCCTAACAAAGAAGACTTGCCAGGTCCTTGATGAGCTGGAGTGCTTTTCCATGCTCCAATTCAACGCTAGCCTTGGAATCTCCTTGAATTTCCAACATGATGGTACCGTTCCGTCGTGATACCATCACGGAACCATCACGCGTGGAACCGCTGGACCCAGGTGCCCCGTTCGATAAGCAAGATGGCGCTGGCACCTTGTCATCTCTTAAATTAAATACTTGCCTTGCCGTTTTTGACGGGAAGGATGATGTAGGGGAAGGGATGGAGGTGCCCTTCCTGTTCTTCTTGATGGTTGCCCAATACGGACATCCGCCATCATTAATCTTGAATCCATCCTCCGTCACGTGACCCGGCATCATTTTTCCCGACTTAGGATTCTTGAACCTGAATTCCCATGTTTTGTAAAACCCGCACCGGTTGCATTGGCCGGCGTTTATCTTGTACCGGCGGGACCTGTCGATGGCTAGATCCGCATCTTCACCTTGGTTCACGGTTGCGTTCATGTATATCACTTCAATTGCCTGCGAACTATCTTTCACTTTATAATTACTCATGTGCTTTTAAATTCCGAGAAAAACCTGGAAGCCACCATCACCCGTACCTTGGAAAAAAAGAGGAAGTGAAGGGCACGTCCCCTTGGAAAGAGAATAATCGTGCAAGGTTACATGGAATTACAACGAGAAAAAGAAGATTGTGGGAATCGCCAATATGCTTCACCTTGCACACTGGTATCATTATCGGATCTATGTATTTAAAATCCGAGAATCCTGAAAGCGGGGTCTTGAGGAGTGGGGGTATCATGGACAAATATATGAATTACGCGAGCGTTCACGAAGAAATTAAAATTGAACGGGGAAGGCGAGCCATAATGGTCGACGGTGATTGTCCTTGGCATTCAGGAATCATTCCCGATAGAGATATTTAACCAACGTTTTTTCTTGACACCTCCCGTGAAATGAATTTACACTGGTAAGGTGAACCTCCAAGTGAAAATGCAGGGAGATAAAGCCACCAGCATAACTGCAATTCGCCCTCTTTGTTGGATGGAAGTAGGAACCATGGAAAAAAGCATTCCGGGAGCGATCAAGTGAATCCCTCACGCATGTAATGATGTTTTTTTCAAGGAAAATATTAAAGAATATCAAGAATGGTTGTACCCGATCCAGAGCACATTTGAAATGATTACAATGTCTGAAGCGAAAGTCCACAAGATCCGCTTCCATGGACGTGGCGGTCAGGGGGCAGTTACA
>WJJB01000093.1 GCA_014729935.1 Candidatus Bathyarchaeota archaeon
GAAGAATTCTTGAATAATTTTGAAATGAAAATAGTACCCGTTCCTTTACTTTCAACACGATTTCGATCAAAAGGAAAACCGGACGATCATGGTTTTATCTTGAACGATGCGACAAGGGGGGATGTTTTCGGCATTCCAGTCTTGATATTTCGCCACGGTAACCGAGAGATGAATCTATTGCGCATTGCCGAAGTAATGAAGGACCTACCTGAATTCGAAGGTACCTCGACTGAAACACTCACGTACCGTTCCTTGGAGGAAATACATGAAATCATTGCAAGCGCGGGTGTTTCCATCAATAAACATGAGTTAAAGATGCATTTGGAGCACCTGGTCCGGGTAGGATTGATATCGAAGTATTATCCTGCTGAAATTGAGATGTATGGCTTTCCTCTAATTGAAAATAATCTCGAGAGAGAAGGATGGATTGAAAGGAACGGAAAAACTGATCCCGTGCACGTGGGTACCGTATCGTCCCAGCTTTCATTGATGCCCGATTCTTTTGTACAAGATCTTGAAGATAGGGGTAAGAAGTTAACCTTGGAGTCGACATTGGAGCTCATGATGGAAGTGAAGCAGAATATCCTGGGAATCATGGTTCTACATAACCAATCCCAAGTTCCCATCATCGTGAAAAAATTCAAGGATCATCTGTTCTCAGATGAAGTGTCTGCTGCCTCAATGTTCTTCGTGATCATGGAGATGGCTCGGATCCTGTTTAATTCGACAAATGACATGCCAGAAACTATCGAGTATTCATCTGGCAAGGAAGCAGCCATCATCCACGGGATGCACGTGACGGTTATCGTGCTCTTCAATGGGACTGTGCCACGTTACATCAAGGAGAAGATCGGGGCGGAATTCATCCCAAGATTTGAATCTAAATATTTTCACCTTCTCATCAAGAACGGGATTAAGGACAGCTTATTCGATAAGACAGTAGATTTAATGATGGATTTGCTCCTTCCCATCAAGGAAATCCATGACGGAGGCCGTGTATTATAATGGAAACCAATACTAAAGGATGGATCAAGTATTTCTATACGGATTTCAAGCTCAACACTTCCGTTTATGCAACCAATCACGTGAATGATCTGCAGCGGATCCTGCTCGTTCCAAGGGGAATGAACACCTGGGATTCCGTCTACGAGGTATCCAAGGTGAATAACCTACAACTCTTCACCAGTGGTGATTTAATTAATATTCCCTCAGTCACGCAAGATGCAAAGCGCACTCTCATCCAGATGCGGGAAAATGAGGAAAGGGGTGTAACCTTAGTGAACGATAGGGGAGAAGGTGCTTATTACAAGGTAAAAAAGAAACCAATCACCCTCATCGACGCGTTCTCCACCCAGGAACTTATCATCTTTTATATCATCCTCAGGTCCAAGATTGGGAAACCTCCTGAAGTCTATGCCTTCTTGCGGGACCAATATGGTGCTCATGGCCGTCGAAAGGGACGGAAAATTAACGCTAGTTCGATTTTCTACGATGCACTCCCGTATTACATCGGTAAGGGATTTTTTTCCACCGATATTTTTACCCGGTGCAGCAATTGCAAGAATCGTTTTCACGTTTCTTTCAAATTCATCCAATCCCGTGATAATAGTCACCATGAAAAGCATCAAGGTATCGAGACATGGAATGATAGCAAGGATGATGGAGCATTCGAGAGATCCATCTTGTATGATCTCGAAGATAGAAGCGAGCGGGATCAATTCGGGAAACGAGCCTTGTTCAGGAAGAAAAGATTCCAAGGTCAGATACTCTGGATGAATTGCTTGATGTGCAACCCGGAACTCGATCCAAAGAATGAGCGAATGCGATACAATTCGCTTGATGAATATATTAACGAGATCGGAGATAAAAGAGCATCCAGGAAATCCTTGATGATCTCGGTCGAACCGGCTTGTTTTTCATGGTTCAAGCCGGTGCTAGAAAGAGTATTGGAACATGATGGATTCAGGACACAGGTTACTAGAATTATCAGGGAGTATTGCCACGGGTCCAGCTTTCTTCTTGATGCAATTTCGACCTTGGATGAAAGAAACGAAAAAGGTGAAAGCAATGGGTCCGCTTGAAGGTATAGTGTTGCTTTGCATTGCTAAAAAGCACGGCATCCCGTTTAAACCAATCACGGAAGATACATTGACCGAACTCATGAATTGCATCATGGATACCTTGGATTACATCGGAACCCAGGAGATGATGGACGCGAGCTTGATACCCATCTTGGAATTAGGCATGGATGAATCTAGCATCCGGTGGGTAATTGATCAATTATCGGATGAAGGAATGCTCGATACACGATATGATTTGCAGGGCCGGGAAGAAACAAGAATTTCAATGGAAGGATGGAACGATCTCTTATACATGTATGATGATGATGATTTCCACCAATTTTTCTTGGAAAAATTCAGGGAAACATATTTGCTCGCAAAGGATGTTATAGCTGGGATCATTCCCCGGGGTGATGATACCGTGCACACTCAAGGCAACGCAAGGGATGCAGGCGCCGGGATCGCGGTTACATCCACACGTGATGAGTCTCAACAAAAGGACGATTTACCAGAAGAGGAATGATAAGAAAAAGTTGGAAAAAACCTCCCTTGTTTAAAAGATATACGTCAACTCATCATTCCCGTTTTCAACATTCGATTCCTTGAATTTCCGGTATACCTTCATGAGGGTGAAGGTGAGATTTGCCAGCTTCTCGAAATCAGGGCGAAGCCTGGAAAGAAACTCGTTAACGGGGATAATTTCGAAATGGGATGCATGCACGGAAATGGGTTCAGCGTGATTACTCTCATTGTAAAGAAAGTGAATTCTTGTCTCATGAAGGCCATCGGCGCGGAGCTTGACTGATATCGTCCGGTATTCTTCACCGGCCGAATCAGGAGCAAAGGTTTTATCCCATAATTGAATTTCTCCATGTTTTCCCGTGTCCCTTTTGTGATCATCGAGCATTTTCCTAATTTTCTCAACAAGTTCCACGAAGGTATCCATCACTCCCATCAATAACTCCTTCTCCTGCAAGAGAAGATCATGGTGAAATGCAAAGATATGCTTGAACTTTTCCCCATCCTCCTTGGGAAGCCAATTGAACTTGTCAATTTCTTTCAATATACTTGTCTTTCTTGATCTCAAGCTACTTGCGACTTCTTTCAAGATTTCCTTGTAATTCCTACCATCCAGCCCACTAACTGCTTGTCCATCGTGACAAGCGGGTGTCTCGGGATTTGCATTCCTTGTGGCAGCGGTATTATCAGTCATCTCGAGCAAGCTTGAAAAACGAGAGTATATAATGTGCATGGGAACAAGTTGTTCCCTTGAAATCCAGTTCTAGTTCCCTTGGCATCTTCATTATCGCGAGATTATCCCAGGTGAATGAAAGAATGAATGTTCTTGATGGTATTCTAATCAAGGAAGAATGAAAGTAGGTTTTTCTTGCAAGCAATCCTGTTGATGGGAGAATCCAACCAGCCAGGTATTTCAAGTACTGCATCCTTTCCATCGACCGGAGAGTATGAGAGTGGATGGATCATGCTTGGATATTGGTTGCCGAACCCAGTGTCATCCTTGATATTCATCAATTTGCTTTCATGCACGTCACCTTTCATGCAATCACCTGCTTCATGTTAATGTGTGTTAACGTATTACCGCGTGATATGGAATATCACATAGACGAAATTTAAAAAGATAACGCACGGAACGACCACTAATTTGTTCTGAAAAATTATAAAATTCGTAATTTATTGAAACCGTTATGCACACCCTTCAGGAAGGAAGTGTCACCCCCGAGAAGATGGAGCATCACATTCCAACATGGCAAAAAGTATTATCCATGGCTTTCATCGTTTTCGGCTTTATTTTGCCAATCACCACCCCGTTTGTCATTTTCATCTTTGAACGAATGGAGACAAGGGGGAAGGTGAGGCTTGCCGGCAATGCCGTGCTTGGGGCAGTTTGCGGGTTGTTGGTTGCTGGCGCGATCATCTTGAATTCCCTCCTTGGAATCAACCTGATACCCCAGGTCTTGGTGCTTGTCATTTTATTCTTGGTTGGAAGATGCAAGTGTCACCAGGATCGTTATCAAGTGAAAAATGTCCTGTATTTTACCCTCTTTTCTACTTTCTTGTTCCTGAACGCTATAGTCATAGCAAAAACCCTTATATCCCTTGATGTAACTCCCTCCTTGCCCCTAACTGTTGATTTTTGGCTTGTATTTGAGGAAAACCTTGATTCAATAATTCAAATAATCTCCATGTTATTCTTCACAGCAGTCTTCCTGAACCGGCTCGCGATGAACTTGCTTGCCAAGGAAGAGGATTTATTCAGGACGGGAAGGGTGCTCTACTGGAGGAGGCTCGTGAACGTGTTTAAATGGAAGAACGAACGAACCAGCTTGCGTTCGGGTAACGAAACACTCATGAAAGTGAAAAACGCATCAAAAATACTCGCGTTGACCTGTTTTATGCTCTTGATATTACTCCCCCTTCTTCCTGATATCGACATGACTGGTATTCTTGATTTCCTAGCCGGTGATGGTAGTTTTGATGTTTTGGAAATTGGGGATTTGATAATCGCGGGATTCTTCGTCATTCTGGCAGGATTTCCCTTTATCCTTTCCCATATGCTCACGTGGTTTTACACGGGAAGGATGGTTTCCTATCAAGGGAAAGCGGTTGCAAGACAGCAAGACCGGATTTGGTTTTTCATGGTACCAATTGGTTGGATAATCTCCGCCACGGCATTCATTCCCCTGGTATTGTCGCTGCTTGGAGTTTCATTCAATACCATCGTTACCATGTCCCTTGTCTTGAATATCATTGCCATGCTTGCATTGGGGTGGATCGTTTTCCAAGCATGGTTGAATCCTAAACACCTCCTGCTTGATCCAAAAGTTAAGTGCAGGAAGCTGGAAGCGGGCATGATTCAAGCAACAAGGAGTTCATCCCGTGATGGATTGTTGAAAAGGGCTTGCCATGGCTTCCTAATTGCAGTCGTCTTGGGGATTTCTGTATTAAATGGCATTATCTGGTTCCAAGCAACCTTTGCATACGGGCGAATTGTACATTGGTACGAATCGGGATTCTATTTTTGGCTTGGAGTGCTTTTCATCGTTGGCCCGGTGGTATTATTGTTCTTCTTGGATAGTAGATATATTCGGCGGCTTTTGATGGGCTATTTCGCCATCGTGCTGCTCTTGTTAGCACAGCAACTATTCAAGGTAATCC
>WJJB01000094.1 GCA_014729935.1 Candidatus Bathyarchaeota archaeon
AATTTCGCATCCCGCTTTCGAGAGATATCACGCATCTTAACCACATGTTCGTGATAGAGATCCCTTAACGACGTGATCTCGATTTGAGAAAAACCCGCGGCAAGCAAATCTCTCTTGTAATCACCAACGCGTAAATGTTTCATAAACGGATATCCTGCGCTGGTGATTCGTTCAAATCTCTCGTAAACATTAGGTGGCATGTCATCACCCGCTATCCAATGCTGGAATCCGAGCAAGCAACCAGGTTCAAGAACCCTCCTACATTCCCTGAAGATCTTCTTACGATCTTGATGAGCCAATCCATCTGGGTCCTGGCCATAAATGAGATCAAATGTTCTATCTGGAAAGGGAAGATCGAAAACATTGGCAACGGTAAATCGTGCAAGGTCTGAGACATTCATCCTCTTGGCTCTCGCCCGGGCGGTTTCAATGGCTTTTTCCAGGATATCCACGCCATCGACGCGAAGTTCCAACGATTGAGCGAGCCAACAAGCCGTTCCTCCTTCACCACAACAAATATCAAGGATATGACTCGCCGTATCAACTTGTAAACGTGTCATTAATTGCCGAGTTGCCTGCCACCCCCCAAAATGGAGCTGTTCTCTTGGACAGGGCCAGAACCGGGCTAACCTGTCCAAGAAGGAGGGTTCGATTCCACCAGGATAGCTATTCTCTCGTGATTTCTTTCCATTCATGAGGAAGCAACCTCATATCGTTCCCGGGATTAATAAAAATGACAGCATGGACATCTTTTAATAGCAATCACGGTTATGACTCATGAGCTCGTGTGAGGACGTGGTTGAAAGGTATTTCTAGAGATTCCAATCTTTGAGCTGGTTACCATGATTTACTCTATTCTCATCTACCTTGAAAATGGGACCTTACTATTCGAGGTATACTTTGAAGAATTCGACATGGATTCAGTGCTGACCACGGCATTCACCACTGCAATCAATAACTTCGGATTGAAGATCTTCCCGGATGAGGAACTCGAAGACATTGTTTTCACGAAGCATCACATTTTTTTTCAAAAATTCAAGATCCTAGATAAGCACGTGCTCTTCTTGGTCATTCATGATAAGCACGAGCAGCATTTCAACCTGAAGAAGATCAACCAAGAAATTTACTGGCAAGTTAAGCAGAAATTCTCCCACGTGTTTCAAAAGGAGCTTATAGACATTAACGAGATAAAAGAACAGCTACTGGGAGCGATAGAAACCATTTTCGTCAAGGAGCGTCGCAGGGAGACCCCGTTGTGAACCTTTCCATTACCAATGATAAAGGTGAGTGATAGAGATTGATGAAAGCTTTTGTAACTTGTTATTCAAGAACTGGGACGACCTTGAAAGTTGCCGAGGAGATTGCACGCGCTCTCGGGTGCGACATGGAGCAAATCATCACGAGGGATGATCCCGGCAAGGGAGTAATTGGTTTCCTGACCGCGGGGATGAACAGCATCTTGGATGCAGGGATGAAAGTCCGTCGACTCGAGCATGATCTGGAGTCTCATGGTTTGGTCGTGATTGGCACACCAGTATGGGCGGGCAGGATATCGAACCCCGTCAGGAAGATCTTGGAGGTGTTCCACGGGAAGCTATCCAAGGTTGCCTTCTTCAGCACGTACGGTATGGCATGTCCTGCGTCCCTATTTGATGAAATGGCACGCAAGATAGGTAAAGAACCCATTGACACACTCGCCCTGCACGTGGATGAGGTGAATTCGGGCCGGGGTAGTGAGAAGATAATGGCATTCGTGGAAACCCTGAAACGCGCCTGATACCTCCGAAATTTCCCTTCAATATCACGATAACCTGGGATGTAACGGAGTTACTTCAAGGAGGGGTAGCGATCCGTGATCCTTCTCATGATACCTGGATAATAGATGCTGATCTCTCCCAGCAAGTTCTTGATTGAGGGATCACCAGGGTGTTTTCCAGTCATGAAGGCATATTTGCCCACGTTCATGGGTGCAACCTTGCCATTCAACTGGAACCGTTGCAAATAGGATTGGAGTACCGTTGCTTGACTTGAGAAATCTTCCCTTGGAATATCCTCGGGCCACGTGAAATGCAGGTACACGTTTCTCGCGGTGGGAAACTTCTTCTCGAAAATGCCATGGCTCTTGAAGAATAGCATGTTATCGGAAATGTCCGGCGCGAGCGTGAAATTCTCCAATGACTGGATACCACCATCGAAATAAGCCAATATTCCATAAATATCCTCGTGTTTTTCGAGGTAGGAGAAGAATAGGATGGTGGTCTCTGTAATGAATATCGTGCCAGGAACCGGCGCAGATCTTGCGGGATCGCTACCGAGACCAACGAGAATCCTGTTTCCCGCGTGAAGGAAAACGTTGCAATCCCATTCCATGACCAATGAATCCCTCCATTCTTCGTGATTGGCTGGTTCCTCAGGTGGCATGATGTTCATGGACTTGATGAGCAAGTGAACCTCGTCCACTGCAGGCTCGTTGAAGGATTCGTCCATGGATTGCGATTGCAAGTCTTTGCTTGCCTTCTTGAATCCCGTGAAATCGCGGGTGAAGCTATCCACGAGAATATCTTTTGTCCGCGCCATGCGCGCTCGATCCGGTAACTTGGGATCGCTGCCGTGTTCTCTAGATAATTCCCGTTTCAAGTTATCTATTTCTGCCGCAACGTTCACGTTTGCATCTTCGAATTCCCGCTCCATGCCCCCGATCCTGAAATGCCCAGCACGTTGGACATCCCGTTTGATTTTTTTTAACTCTTCCAGTCCTTCATCAGGCAGTCCGAGTTCCTCATTGAAAGTCATTTCTATGACTTCATCGCTTGTTAATGCATTCTTGTTGCTTTCCTGGTTATTATTTGGAGTGGCGAAGCCCTGCGCAAGTACCATATCGGGATCAAATCGCAAATTCGGCATGCTGCAATTTGGACAGTGCTTTCGGTTTTTTTCCACCAGGCCATTGCATCGTGGGCAAAAAGTCCTGATGACAACTCGGCAACGGGTGCAGGCAACCTCCTCAGGGTAAATGGCAGATCCACAATTGGGACAAGAGAATATCACGATCTTCAGGGTTCCTCCGGCACCTGCCTGCATGTCTCCAAGCGTTTTTTCTTGATCGAGCGCTTCTAGGGTAAAATCCTCATTTTGCTGACTTGCTTCCAAGATTCTCACGGTTTCCTCTTGGATTGGATTCAAGTTCAACCGTTGACCTTGCTTGTAGGAGATCAACATTGGTTGAATGGTTTCCACCAAGGTGTCCGCGACAGCATACTTGGTGCCGGATGGCACGAAGATAGCAAGAATGAATGGTCGCTTGCCGCCTCGGACCTTACTATCTGTAACAACATCCAAAAAAACGATGGCATGTCTATCAATGGACACCATGGGTAGGATGAAGTTAATTTGCTTGAATTTCTCCCGGGCAAATATCGATTGGGCGGAAATGTAGCATCTGGATATCAGCACCTCGGGATTGTCGTCATCGGAGCTCAACAGCATACCAGCATCGAGGGAGTCAACGATGATTGGCCCGATCTCCTCGTCCCAATCCGCGAGGATCATGCTTGGCTTCCATTCCATTCCACCCATCTCCAGTTTACACGGTTTTCGATCATTGCTCGCATTCTTGCAGGTTGAATTAGTGGTGATTCGATATATATAACCTAAAACTAACTATTAAATGAAGGTATGATATGTTTCCATTCAATTCCATGCTAATGGAACCCCGTGCAGGGAGTGTACCTCGTGGCGAAAATTCAAATATTTCTTTTCGGGCTCAATCAGGTCGGGAAAACCACCCTCGTGGAGTACTTCAGGGAGCAGAAATTCATCCCACAGTCACCCACCATCGGGGTTTCGATCACGCACATCGTCTTCGCGAACTTGACACTCGAATTCACTGACGTGGGCGGCCAGAAGCGTTTCAGGAAAGATTGGGAGAATTATTTAAAGCGACCGCATATCATGGTTTACGTCATCGATGCTTCCGATAGGGATGAGGAACGTATCAGTGATGGTAGGCGTGAGCTCCACCGGTTAATTGCAAATCCCAAGGTAACCGGCATACCCTTGTTGATCTTGTTAAACAAGCATGATCTTCAAATGGTAATGCCCCGTGATATCATGGAGAAAAGATTCGGGTTGAACAAGATCGCGGACAGGGATATAGCCATCTACGAGGTATCTGCCAAGACAGGAAAGAATCTCGATGCCGCGTTGAATGCAATGACGACCATGGTTTTGAAAGACGAGGGGATAGAATATTTCGTGAACGAGAAGGTCAAGGAGCAGTCCCGTGAATTGCTAGGCAGGTATCGCAAATTCTACAAGGCAGGAGGGGAAGCATTCAAGATGGGTAATTCTGAGCAAGCACTTGCAAGCTTGAACTTGGCAAAGGAAATAGCCTCGAACTTGTTTCAACTCGGCGTGCTTACCGGCGGAAAGGAATACAAGAAGCTTGCTAACTTGGTTGCAAAGGTTAAAAGGCAATTAGATGAGAATGAGCAACGTGCACGTGAAATTAGTGAAGAATCAGGAGAATCCGCCTCTCAAGAATCCTACCAATCAAAATCCAGTGCAAGACCGGTAAGGGATCTTGCCCAGCAATTAAAGCAGGGCGCTCCTGCTATATCGTCTCCTCCCGTCATAAGAAAGGACCCGGATATCGAGATCATCAAGCAGCTTCCCGTGCATGTTTTCGGTCCAGATGCGGACGGCATGGAAATGCTGAAACGGTATCTCGTGGAGAGAAAACATGCAGTGGGTGCTGCACCCTTGACCATCAGTGTACCTAATATCATCATGAATCATGTTGGTTTTAAATTCTGTGACCTTGCACCCCCTGATGGAGCAAGAGATACCCTGAAGGGCACGTGGCGGGCTCCAGAATTCTTGATTTTCGTGCTGGACGCGGTTGATCCCAAGTCATTTCCTCCAGCTCGCCGCGAGCTCATCCAGAACCTAAACATGCCTGAAGCGCACGGCAAACCCGCACTCGTCTTGGTGAATAACTTCGATCTTCCAGATGCCCAACCAGTATCATTCATTGATTCAATATCGGAATTGAAGCACGACAAGACCAAGAAAGTTGGGATCTTCGAAGTATCCTTGAAATACGAGTATAACATGGACGAACCGATAAACTTCCTTGCATCCACATTGATGGCTGATAAAGTGGTGGAATCCTTCGTTTCTAATAAAGTGAATGCCATGGTGGATGATTTCAAGCAAATGTACGATGCTTTCCTCAAGGAAGCACGGCAATTGGAAAAAGAAGGTAAATTTCAATCAGCCTATAACCGTATTGCTCGAGCCAAGCTGATACAAGAAGAACTATTCAAGCATACCTCAAAGCACAATAAAATACAAAAGGAAATTAAAAAGTGCGACTCTCTCATGTCCAAGCTCCGGTTGAAATCGATCAAGAATAAAAGTTAGTGGATGGACAAGATGGCAATCCCGGTTATCTTGGATACAGATATTGGCACGGATATCGATGACACGTGGGCGTTATGTTTCTTATCAAAATGTCCAGAGCTGGACCTGCAATTGGTCACCACCTGCACCGGGGACACCACGTACCGGGTCCTACTCGTGGCAAAGATCTTGGAGGCACTGGGAATGGGAAATGTGCCTATTGCCCTTGGTCCCCGGGAGTCTAGCAATTGGGGCCCGCAAGCCGCGTTTGTCCACGAGTATTCTATAGAGAACTACCCGGGCTTGGTAATGGATGATGCAGCCGCCAGCATCGTTGATACCATCCGATCGAGCAGGCATCATCCGGTCACGATTCTGGGCATCGGTCCTCTTCGCAATATCGCGAGTGCGTTGGAGAAAGATCCCACCATCACGGAACAAGCAAAATATGTTGGCATGCAAGGAAGTCTCCGCAAGGGATACGGGGGTTCTCCTGCGCCCTCGATTGAATACAATGTTGCCAAGGATCCCGTGTCTTGCAGGAAGGTATTCAATGCTGGATGGGATGTCACTATCACTCCCCTGGATACTTGCGGTACCGTCCGACTTGAGGGACCGCGTTACGTGAAAATCATCGATGCTGATACACCTACTTGCTCAATCTTGATTGAAAACCAAGAGATCTGGTCATGGTGCACCAATGCACGGTCCCGGATCGATCCAGCCGCGATCACTTCCACTTTATTCGATACGGTCGCCGTTTGTTTATGTTTCACTGAACGCTTCTTCACCATGGAAACCGTTGGCATTTCAGTCGGGAATGATGGATTTACGGCGATAGATCCAGAATCGCCCATCCGGGTGCGTAGCGCCACGAAATGGCGAGATCAAGGTGGTTTCTTGGACTTGATGGTCGACCGGCTTAGTTCAAGATGAGCTATGAGAACTACAAGCCAGGATCATGAATCTTAATTGCCAAGAATGCAAGGTGTAATGAGATTATTCCCAAAACGGGAGTTCATGATCCGGGAGGAGATTTGATCTTGGCGGGACAAGATTCTTTTTTGAACCGGACCTTAACCAATCCATGCCTAGGAATGCCGCGGTTGAAGCCGCTCCAGTGACCAACTCCAATCACGGGATAAGCAGTGAAGATCCGTGGGATGAGGTGGGATTCCATCGCCCCCTTGCGGGATTCTGGTATGAGCTAGCGGTGATGATCTTCCACGTCTTGAGTGGTGGAACCGTGACCATCATCCTGTATCCGCTCATGTTCCCGTATCCCGAGTCACGGGGGTACTATGCTGCGGCTACATCGCTGTTCGTCGTTTTTTTCACCGCATTTGATCTTGGCACGGCGAATGTCATCAACCGGTTCATTGGCGAGGTTCACGTGAAAGATCCCAAGAAAGCAATCTTGTACCTGCAATATTTTTCATGGTATCAGATGATAACCGGACTTGTACAGATCACCGGTATAGCCGCGTGGGCACTTGCGTTTCCCCCAGGGAACTTGGCATACATGACGTGGATATGGCTCGTGTTTTCCACTACCCAGTATCCCGCTATGACCCACGTGTTTAAATCAGCGATGGAAGCCATGCAGCAGTTTAATAAAACCGCCCTCATCACGCTGTTGGAGGGTGAATTGCTCCAACGATCGACCGAGGTCATCTTCGTTTTGCTGTTCAGGTTCTTCGGTATTAACTCTCATGCTTTTGGAGAGATTCTATTCATCGCCATTGGACTTACTCTTGGGAAATATCTCGATAATTTCATCGTGATGGTCATTTCCGCCAAGTTATTCAAGAAAAACATCAAGGGCATGGGAATTAGGGTTCGGGACATATTCAGGCATGATTTTGATGCATCGACCGTCAAGGAATGCTTGGCATTCGGGTTCAAGACTGGATTCCCTGGTGTCATTTCAGGTGGTGTATCTTTCATTGTTTTAGGAATGTGGTTGAATCACGTCCCCCAATACACGACTTACGTTGCATTATTCGAGTTGGGAAGTAGCCTCACGAATTACATGAGGATTGAATTGAAACTGGGAGGTGGTATCGCCGAGGCATACCTGAATGGTAAGAAGGCACTCGCGCGCTATTACATCGGTCAAGCATGGCGATTCGATGGATTGATACAATTTCTCCTGGTTGGTATCATGTGCGTGGTGGTCATGGTATTGCAACCAATCTTCATCCTTCTTGGAATGGATAATTACGTGTATGCCATCCCCTTTATCATTCCCACCATTATCAGGAATTTCGAGCGACCCTTCGGTAACCTTGTTGCCGCCATCTTGGCAGGCACGGATCACCCCAACATGCATTTATTGCTATCTTTCGTGAAGATGGGCTTGGAGCTGGTTTCATGGTTGATATTGATCGTGATCCTTGGCTTACCACAATCCAAGGGGCTACCAGTAATTGCTTGGATCATGCCATGTGGTGACTTGGCTGCCGTTTTGATCATCGACTTGATTTCCTACATCTATATTCACAGAAAGATATTGAAACTTTCCGTTCCATGGTATCAAGCCTTCATCGCCCCGGCGATTGCTACCGGAATTATTATCGTGGCGGGGTTCCTTTATTCCCGGTTTATTTTCACGCCAATGGTGGATCGCTTCGGGACCGTGGTTGCCATCCTTCCCATGGCTCTCATTTTCTTGGTTCTCAATCCGTTTTTCTTGTACCTTCCCCTAACGGCATTGCTTGGCGCGTGGGATGGCGGGAGTCTCGCGTCGTTTAAAAAAGCAACGCGGATCTCTGGATTTGCCCGGTTCATCGTGGGTCCAATGTATCGAACGTTGAACTGGACAGCCGCACGGGCAAGATTGCACGATAAATTCAGCATGGATGATGCTGCAGCTCTCCAAGAAGCCCACGCGCTCATGAAACTCAAGAAAATGAGAACCTGAATGACTATTGCATCACTTTTTTTTCCCCGACCATATAATAATACCAATGGTTTCATTGGCACATCATGCCCTCCGGTACGACAGATTTCCAACAAAGTGGTTGGACGGCATGTTCCTGGGGAACGGTGACATGGGCGCGATGTTTTGGGGCAGGGGCGCACCCTTCAAGGTTACATTGGACAAGATGGATTTCTGGGAGGAAAGATGTGCACCCGAGGGGCAGTTTGGCGAAAGCCACACGTGGGAGGACATGAAACGCTTGGTAAAAAGTGGTGATTTCCTTGGGTTGCGTGAAAAATACGAGTTTTACATGGGTGGTTCTGGGGATGATGCAATGCCGTTGCAACCGACCAGGTTACCCGTACCAAGGTTGGAGATCGCATTCCGTGAATCTTTCTCTGGTATAGATGCCGAGCTTGATATAGAGCATGGGATCATTTCGGGTTATTTATATACAGGAAATCCGGGGCCTCGGGAACCTGATACCGTGGAATTCAGGGGATTTCTCGATGCCACGAAAAACCTCTTGATTCTTGAATTTCGAGCCATCAATTTCTTGAAAGGATTCATTCCTTCCAGCTTAAACTCTTCCCCCGTTATTGATCCCCTTTGCATTCCAGTGGTTAGCGCGAGTTACGCACATCTCGATAACAGGGCTTTGCGAACGTTAAAAGCTTGGGATTATCCGTCCTTGATTCCCATTCAGGGCCCCATTCCTGGGGTTCATGATGCAATCTACCAAGGAGTATACCAAGAAGTACCTGGAAATCAAGGGGGGCTTCTCGTGGCCTGGATGGTTATAGAGGTTGATGGGTGGGTTAGGATCGGTTGCACGGTATTATCCGCGGGAAATCTTCCAAGAGAAAACTTGGAAGCTGGTAGATTATTGGAGTCACTTGAGCATGAAGCGAGAAAGATTCTAACCCGTGGCTCAACGGATTCATGGACATCCATTATCAAACATCACGAGGCTTTTTGGAACGAGTATTGGAGTAAAGCCAGGATATCGATACCCGATAATATCTTGGAGAACCTTTATTACGTGGAATTGTACAAGCTCGCCTGTAATTCCAGGCAGGGTTCACCACCTTGCAGCTTGCAAGGAATCTGGACGATAGATGGTCAGATGCCCCCGTGGAACGGGGATTACCATCTCGATATGAATATCCAGGAAACCTATTGGCCGGTTTTCGTGAATAACAGGCTCTCCTTGGTCGAACCATTATTTTCCATGATGGATGATCTCGTGCCAATATTCAGGAAGCGGTGCAAGGAGTTTTACGGGTGCGATGGTATATGGACATCATGTTCCATTTCACTGCGTGGGGCAAATTTGCATGGCTATTACAATACTGAAGCGTGGCCCGGCAATGGGGCTTGGACCGCGCACATGTACTGGCTCTATTACCTGTACACCCGTGATGAAAAATTCTTGGCAGAATCAGCCTTTCCCTTCATGAAAGGCGTCATGCAATTATACGAGCACGTGCTCGAGAGGAACAAGCACGGGGAATGGCACGTTCCCTTGAGTTCAAGTCCAGAGTACCACGAGCATCACCTTCAAGCTTGGGGTTCGAATCCCACATGTGATATTGCCTTGATACGATGGTTATTGGAAGCATTGCTGGAATCTGCTAGTATCTTGGCAGGCAAAAGTGGAGATGGAGGTGCCAGTGGTAACAGTGTTGATGATGGTGAAATTGGTTCCAATACCACCCGTTGGAAGGAATACTTGGAGGATCTAGTCTACTTCCCTGCAGACATGGAGGGATTTCAAGTCCTGGAAGGTGTGCCATATGGATACTCCCACAGGCACATGACGCATCTCTTCCCCATCCATCCATTCCACTTGATCACCATCGAGGGGGACCGGGACGATCAATACCTTGTCACTTCTTCCTTGAAGCACTTGCGGAAAATTGGAAACTGGGAATGGGTCGGATGGACCCTCCCATGGCTTTCAATGATGGCGTCTTGGATAAATAACCGTTGGTTGGCTGCCAAGTATGCTCGGGATTACTTGCTATACATCAACGAGAATACCATGCACGTGAATGGCGATCCCCGTGGTATCGGGATATGCACCCACGTGTACGAGCCGATGACACTTGAGGCAGGATTCACCTTCGCGGCAGCCATTCCAGAATTATTGTTGAAAAGCTGGGGGGGTATCATCCGTTTATTCGAATCATGTCCAGCTTCGTGGCATGATGCTTGTTTCGAAAACTTGCGCGCGGAAGGAGCGTTTTTGGTATCTGCAGCCCTTTCCAACGGTCATGTTGCATGGGTTAAGGTGCAAAGTGAGAAAGGAATTCCATGCACAATTAAAAACACCTTTGGGGAACCCATGGTCGTCCGAAATTCATCCAGCTTTGGGAAGGTGTGCATCATTGAGGGTAATGAAGAATTATTCACGTTTGAAACGGTACCGGGCGAAACATATACGATACTACCAGCACGGGAGGACCCTGGGACGATCAATTTCGATTTCCACCATGTTCCCCCCCTATTCAACGGCCGTGCGTGGTTCGGGAAGCAGGCTTGCAACAGGAACCCGTACTTGCCTTGATCATCGAACTGGAGTTATCTAGCGTGGTTAAATATCACAACACACGTGTAATGACAGGAGGAGATCATGAAGCATGAACGATTGGTTAGAAGCTGTTTCATTCTTTGCATCATCTCAGTATTACCAGATAAGGGATTTCCTGGAAGTAGAGCGAGAAGCCGGAAAATCCATTCTCCCTGCAGAAAGTGACGTGTTCAACGCCTTGAAATACACACCACTTGAAACGGTGAAAGTGGTGGTCGTGGGGCAGGATCCTTATCCGAACAAGCACCACGCCCACGGCTTGGCATTCTCAATCCCCCCCGGGGAGCCAGATATTCCGAAATCCCTCAAGAACATCCTCAAGGAGCTCGAAACCGATACCGGGATTAGTGCCCCGGGTGGAACCTTGATCCCATGGGCCAAGCAAGGCGTCTTGCTATTGAACCGCATCTTGACGGTGGAAGAGGGGAAATCCAATTCGCACAAGGGCATCGGATGGGAAGATCTCACGGAAGATATCTTGAGGGTGGTGAGTAATCGCAAGAAACACGTGGCGTTCATCCTTTGGGGTAGGCAGGCACAGCGAAGTAAGAAGTTCATCGATGTTACCAAGCACCTGGTGCATGAATCCCCCCATCCATCCCCGCTATCCGCGTACCGCGGGTTCTTTGACTCGAAACCATTTTCGACGGTAAACTCCTTCCTTGTCGAAAAGGGAGTGAAGCCGGTTGATTGGAGACTTCAACCATACTTTAGTAAACTCACCTGATTTACCTGTTGATGCGAGCTTGATCCGTGCCGTGTTCCGGTTCTTGAATCACTTCTTCTCCCTCGAAACTTGCCTGTGAAGCTTCTTGAAATTGTTCTCATGCTTTCGGTAGATCTGCGGGGTTTTCTTTCGCAAAATGGATAAAAGCCACCGTGCGTAAATGATCGCACGCATCACTCGATCGAGCGGAATCCACGGTGTCCATGCCGTGGGAATTCATTCCAGCACTTTTACATGATTATGATGAAAGCTCCCTTGGGCTACACTGGAAAGATACTGTGGGTGGATCTTGGTTCAGGAACGATTCGAGAGGAACGGCCACTAGTTGAAGTCTACCGATCTTTCCTTGGAGGATATGGTTTAGGGGTGTATTTTATTTACAGGGACTTGGAACCAGGTCTTGATCCCCTATCCCCGGGAAATATTCTCGGATTTTGCCCGGGATTGCTAACGGGGACCCCCGCACCATTCACTGGAAGGCACATGGTATGTGCTAAGAGCCCATTGACTGGCACGTGGGGTGATTCTAATGCCGGGGGATATTTCGGTCCCGCCATCAAGCGAGCTGGGTATGATGCTATCTTCTTCAAGGGTGCGGCTGAATCCCCCGTGTATCTTGCCATTGATAACGAATCAAAGGAAATTAATGATGCGAGCGACCTTTGGGGATTAAACGTGGAGCAAGTTGAAAATCGCTTGAAGAAATCCCATGGTCATGGTGCTCAAGTAGAAGCCATTGGCAAGGCAGGTGAGAAACTGTCCCTCATCTCCGGAATCGTCACGGATCGCGGCAGGATTGCGGCAAGGTCTGGTTTGGGAGCGGTGATGGGTTCAAAGAACCTAAAAGCCCTGTGCTTGAAAGGTCGCACACGGATCAACATGGCGGACAAGGCGCTTACCCTGAATCTTGCCAAGGGCTACAATAAAAAGGTGCACCAGCGAGCGAATTCTATCACGGCATCACAAGTGGCAAGCATGGCACCCAAAATCTCCAAGCTGTACCGTATCCTCAAGATTCCCGCCGAGGGCGACGAGTACATGTATGCCTTCACCCTCCACAATTATGGAACTGCTTTCGCCACCTCGATTTATGCAGAAATAGGTGACATGCCAATAAAGAATTTCAAGGGAACTGGTTTCAAGGATTGGCCGCAAGATGTGGCAACCCGGTTCACCGGCTTGGCACTCAAGAAGTACCGGAAGAAATCCTATGGCTGTTACGGCTGTCCCCTAAAATGCGGAGCCATCTTGGAAGTGCCGGAAGCAGGACTGGAGGAAACTCACTGCCCTGAATACGAGACCCTTGCATCGTTCGGCGGCATGATCCTCAATCCCGACGTCGTCGAGGTATTCACGGTGAATCACCTTCTAAATCTTGAAGGCATGGATACCATCTCCGCGGGAAACGTGATAGCATTTGCTATGGAATGCGTGGAGCGAGGAATACTCGCAAAAGAGGATTTCAAGTGCAAGGCAGAGCCGGAAGGATTCTTGCCACGCTGGGGAGATTCATACCATCTCCTTCCACTCTTGCAGATGATGATAGACAGGGAGGGAATTGGCGACTTGCTGGCTGATGGTGTCCAAGTTGCCGCAAGGAAATTGGGTTCGAAAGCCCGTGAATTTGCCATGCATGCAAACGGTCAAGAATTACCAATGCATGATGGCAGGTTCATGAAGGGATTGGCTCTCACCTACTTGGCGGATCCAACACCCGGGCGCCACACGGCAGCTTGCTTGGATTTTTCAAGTCTTGGACCGGTGAACAAGTTCATGAATAACCTCAATTTCAAGAATGCCACCGATCCGGTCGGAAAGGGAGAATGCAACGCGAAATTCGTCAAATTCAGGCAAGCATTCAACGCGGTGGGATTGTGCGAATATGCCCTACCCCAGGGCACCTATCCATTGCTGGAATTTATTGAGGCAATTTATGGATGGAAGATCACCATTAGTGAGTTCTTGGACACCGGATGGCGCATTCAAGCGCTCCGCCAGCTATTCAATGCAAGGGAGCATGCCATCAAGTGTGAAACGCCAGGGCGCACCCTTGGTAGGCCGCCACTGGAACAAGGCCCGCTCAAGGGAGACACGGTGAAAATCGAACAAATGATTGAAGGGTACTTTAGGGCTATTGGATTTGATGAAACTGGCATACCAACGCCGCAAACATTGGAGTACCTTGGACTTGACGCATTCATTCCCGACTTGCGATCTTGTTCGGGAGTTGATATTCGGGTTTAATTATTGATAGGTGCGTTCCACCCAATTCTCCAGCTCCAAGAATAATCGTTTCAGTTCATCCAGGTTCTCTTGGCTTGTTTTCCAATAGCCCCGTCGCTCGGCTTGAAGCAAGGTTTTGACCATGTCCATCATCGCGAAGCGATTATTCTCGATGATTCCTTCCTTGATCTCCTCATTTTCAATATATTGATGGAATACACGTTCCCATGTATCATTATCCACGGCGCCTGCTGTTGCAGCCATTCCCAGCAGGTTTTCCAAGCGTTCGGCTAATTTTTGGCCCCCGTGGCGCTTGTGGGCAAGCAAACCCTTGATCCACCTTGGATTCAAGTTCCTGGTAAGCACGCCGTGCTTGATGGCTTGCTCGAGACGATCAATTGAGACTTCCTTGGAGGATGTATCGGCAATAAACACTGGTGCTTTCTCTCCTGCAAGAACTTCCCGAGCTTTGGACAATCCTCCGGTGAATTCATAGTAATGATCCAAGTCCGTGACTTGATATTCGGCAGAATCCCTAACTTGGCTGATAAGCTGGATATCGCGTAAATTTTCCTCGAAAGTGCGTTGAGCGGTTACCACTACTTGGTTTTCCCTATATGCGTAGCTCATTGATAATAAATAATCCCTTGCAAGCTCGTCTTCCTTTTCCCAAGTCCCTGCATCAATGATATCAGTGATATTAGTGTTGTATTTTCCAGGCGCGGGACCGAAAACTCGTGCTGCCGGATGGGCTAAACCATCTTTCTCGTATTTCAAGCGCGTCGCCAAGATGTGGTTTTCCGTTGCTAATTCATCCCTATAAGCAACGAGGTCCACCGCTTGATTGATCAGGTCCATGATATACGGGAAGGTATCCCTGAATATCCCGCAAATGGTAACCACGACGTTGATCCGTGGATGGGTCAACTCCTCCAAGGGGATGACTTCAAGTTCGGTGGTCCAGATTGACTTGTTTTTGACGGGACGGACTCCCAGGTATTCGAACACTTGTCCCACCGTTTCTCCACCTGTTTTCATGGTTTCGAAAGCCCACAGCACCACGGAAACGGTCTCTGGATAGGTGCCATGTTCCTGCCTGTACTTTTCAATTAGGATCCGGGCTATCTTGGCACCCCTTTCTTGCGCAACGGTACTAGGTATGAGCCGGGGATCAAAACCATAGGAGTTCTTTCCAGTCGGATAGACCTCGGGGTTCCTGATGGGATCCCCGCCAAATCCTGGCTGGATGTAGCCGCCCTCTAGTGCATTGATCAGTGCTGGTATTTCCCAATCGACTTGCAATGCTGCTGCCCTGTTCGTGAACCAAGTAAAGAATGCCCCTCGTTCATCATCAACCGAGTCCGCGTGATCACCGTTCTCGGTAGGATGAAATTCATTGCCTTCAAGGCAAGATTTCATGATTGAGCCTGCCTTTTCGCGTCGTTCATCCTCGGTCGATCCCAGCGACTTGAAGAACGAATCTATTTCAACGGGGATACCAGCAGAATGCACGAGCACTTCAAGCATATAGCTGATGGTGTCTTGGGGCGAGTAGGGCTTTCCAAAAATATGCAAACCCGACGGTATGGTCGATATCTTCAACCGGTGAAGCTCAGCTTCAATTTCGTCGATCGAGGTCGATTGCAAGCCCGTTTCCTTTGCCAAGGTGAGAATATCTGATACTACCTTATCCTGCTCGCTTATTGCATCTTGATGCCTGGCACGCGTGATGTTGTAGTCATCCAGCAGGCGTTCCAATCGTGCGAGATCTTGGTACAATCCCGCTGTTTGAAATACCGGTCCAGCATGATTGATGATCACTGCATTACTCCTTCTCTTCGCAATTGCAGCTTCGCTTGTATTGGTCACGTGGTACAGGTAAATATTTGGTAAAGCACCTTGGAGGTTTATGTTGTAATCCATGACGGTCCCCGCGCATTCCTTGCCTGGCAAGAATTCCAAGGTTCCATGGGTGCCAACATGAATCATGGCATCCACATCTAGTATTTGTTCTATATACTTGTAAAATGTAATGTACTGGTAATGCGGGGGTAATCCCTTGTCGTGATATCCCCCTGGATCTGCATTTTTATCCCCCCTTGCAGGTTGAAGGCAAATGTAGATGTTTCCGAATTGCAATACTGGCAGCATCATTTTCTTTCCCTTGGTCATGATGGTTCCCGGGAGTGTGCCCCATTTTTCTCGAACCTCATCTTGAAGTGCCGTGGGGATCAAGGAGAGCAAGGACTCGTAATAGCTCTCATCAAGCATCACGCCACCAAATTTTTCCATGGCCGTGTAATCAGGATTGTTAACGGCTCCCTCTTGGATCATCACGTCGTGCAATGGCAATTCATGAGAATAATCATTCACGATGTAGCCCTCGCTTGCGAGTGCATTCAGGATCTGGGTTACAGATGCAGAAACGTCCAAGTATCCTGCATTGCCGAGATTTCCCTCTCCGGGAGGGTAATCATAGATGATAAAAGCTAGTTTCTTTTCATCATTGCGCTTTTCCTTGAGGGCCATCCATTTCTTTATTCTCTCGCATGCGAGGTGAATAGTGGAAGATTCAGGGGAAATCTCCCGCACGGGGGCATTAACCTCGGGTGCGTACCCCAAGTCATCCAGTAACCCCACGTTCATCATTTCTATCCTTCCATCGAGCTCAGGCATGATGATGGCTATTACTTGGTTGATTGGGAGAATTCCCTGATTGGATTTTTCATATCGCTCCTTGGTCATGTCAAAATTAATGATCGGATTAAATTGGGGAACATTCATGGTGCGATATAATTCGATGGTTGTAGCATTATCTCCCCCGAACGGCCCGCCATTTATCTGAAAGTATTGGAGATTGATGACGGCATTTACCACGCATTCACCCTCATCGAACATTAATTCTTGAATGGCGTTCATATTATCAAGGGTTTCTGAAAATACTGGAAGCACGTTAAAGCCCTCAAGGTTTTCCATGAACTCTGCAACAACTGGGAGAGTATGCTCGAAGTAAATGCCCCCGTAATAAAAAATGCCGATCGATTGATGGGCAGGGTTCCATCCACCAGATCGAGTGTACTCGTCGACGGCGCTGAAATAGCGGTTTTGCACGGGATCAAATATCCCGAAGGGGGGTATTTTCTCGGGGGGAGATACCTTGAGATGCTTCACGCCGAGATATTCTTTTAGAAGAAACAAGATGAGATTCTTGTGATTCTCAGGGATCCCTGCATGGCCATATATCCAGTAATCCATCGCCCGCATCCAGTTCCTCACGTGCTTGAACGCGCCTACTCGCAGGATTTTACCAACTTTTGCGATTTTCTTGCTAATGCGGATGCCCTTTTTCACCAGCTGCGTGATATCTGGTATTTCATCCATTGTCAGTTCGGATGATTTCCCCGTGGGTATCTTGCGAGCTTCAAAATTTCCCATTCTCGTGAGCTTACGAATTTCTTCATTTCCACCAACCAATGATATGATTGTCTTTTGCTTGAATGCTTCCTTATTCTCCTGTTCCAGTGCATTGCATGCGTCCACGATAATTTCCACGGCAGGATTATTTCCCCTGATATCTAGTAACAAGGCATCAGAGTGATAGATGAGACTCCTGAAATCATTTTCTTTAATTATTCCCGCATTTACATCATTAACGAACACGATTTTGAAATCGAACTTGATATCATGCTCCTCTTTAATTTCAAGTATGGCATCGGTGATGGCTCTCGTAGAAACCATAGCAGAAACGAGACAAATCAAGGGCGATCCCGAACCTGATTGACCAGCATTCATCGATAATCACCCGGAATGTGCATTATACCTTCTTGCACTAGCAAGTGCTCGAGCGTGTCATTTTCAAGATGATCAATATGATGATACCGGGCTCCCGCTGCTTTTGCCAGTTTCTTGGACAATCCCAGGTTCACATCGCTCGATTCCGTGTCAATAATGATGGCAGGGATGGATTCCTTGGCGAATTGATAACCTATCTTCTCTATATCTTCTATCCCATCTTTCAGCCACACGTTTCCCCTGGCATCGGTAAGCAAGATAACGAGCGGCAGGTATCCAGACTTTTTACGTCGTTCCTCCCGTACCAAATCGAGAACCTTAACCAATCCTGCCGCCAAGGGGGTTGTCCCTCCAGTTGGGATTTCTTTCAACACCTTATGTGCCATTTCGGTGCTCCGGGTGGGAGGGAGAAGCAGTGTTGCCCCTTCATTCCTGAAGGTAATCATGGCAACCTTGTCCCGGTTGATATAATTATCTTGGAGGATGGAAAATACTGCCCCCTTGACCATTTCCATGCGCCTTTCAACTCCCATGGAACCAGAAGCATCCACGCAAAAAATAACGAGATAACTGGATTTTCCATCTCTTATCTTCAGATGTATGTTTTCACCCGTCACGCTTATCTTCCTTTCC
>WJJB01000095.1 GCA_014729935.1 Candidatus Bathyarchaeota archaeon
GGGCTTTTAACTGCCGGCGACAGAGCCCCGAACTGGTGCGGCATTCGGGGGTGTCGTGACCGATCCATCGTAGCCGGTGTTTCTACCGGCTTGGTCTGGTAACCTCGGGCTCTCCCGTCAAGGGAAAGCCCCTCCCTTTAGTTTAGGGAGGGGTAGTTTACGATATCATCCCCTCGTGATTATCTTCATTGCAATTTCATGTTACAGGTGATGGTAAAATCCAAGCAATCCTATAAATAATTTCCCACGTCGTGGATTTCATTGCCGGGATTAGACGTGATGCTTATTAATCAATCGTGTTGATCTCTAGTGATGAATGAGATGGAAAACCTGTTCTTGCAATGGTTGATCGATAACTTGTTTCCACTGGTAATCACGGCGATATACGCGCTCGTGGGGTATGCCTTGTATCGCATCATCAAGATGCAATTGGAAAAGCTCGAAAAAAAGCATAAAATCAAGGATAGATTGGCGAGTAATATTACTTCCATCTCCAAGTGGTTTATCATCTTCATCGTGATTGGATTATCGCTTGGGCAATTTGGTGTTACCCTCGAATGGATTGCTGGCATTTTCAGCCTGTTTGGGGGAACCATTCTCGGTTTTGCAGCGATCAACACGATAGGAAATGCAATCGCTGGGGTGATCGTGAAGCGTTCCAAGCCATTTAAGGCGGGGGATCGTGTTTCCATCGATGGCCAGCTCTCGGACGTGCTTCAAGTCAATCTCATCTACACGAAAATGGTCACCATGGATCGAGTGATCGTGTCCATTCCCAACCAGAAGCTCCTGAAGATGAAAATTCTCAATTATGGAAACAACCGCATGATACGCCTTCACGTGGATATCACGGCGGGTTATGAAGTGCCATTCCAGCATGTTGAAAATGCATTGCTCGAAGCAACCAACCAGGTGAACTATATTGCAGGGACGCCCGAACCCTTCGTGCGGATCATGGCGTTCTTGGACTTCGGAATCAAGTATCGGGTGTTTGTATTCACCCAAGACGTGGTGAAAATTAATGAGATATTGGCTGACCTTCACCTTGCCGTGTTATATTCATGCCAAGATCACGGAATTGATCTGTCCATGCCCATCATGCACACGAGGGTGGGGGGCGGCACTAAAACTGAAGCCAACTCAGAAGAATAACTCTTCAATCATGCCAGAATTCAGGTGCTTTCTTGCTTCTTTTTCCAAGCGTGAAAGATCAAGAAGTCCATCATGCTTGGCCGTGAATTGCTCAATTCGAGGCGCAGGCTTGATCTTGGGATTACTTGCAAGTAAGATGTCTGCCCGCTTTCCGGTAGTTTTTCCAGAGATCTTCCATGAAAAAGCGTGATCCAAGTCTTTCACTAGTACTGGTGTTAATTCAACTGCCAGTCTCCAAGGGTTTATCTTGCTCGCCAGCAGGGAGAGCACATGTGCCCAGCGTGACAATTCATCTATTGCATCATGGAAACCTTTCTTGAATCTTGGAATTGGCATTTTAAGCAAAACGCTCTTGTCGATCTGCAGCTGGTTGCCTTGGGTCTTGATCGAACGTAGTAATGCTGATGCAAATGAGGAGTTGAGATAAGCACACAAGAAATAATGCGAGAATGCACGTTTCCCATTCAACTTGATAATAATCGCGCCTTGATCAACGAAGAATGGTACGGGAATCACGGAAAATCGTGGTTTCCCTGTTTTACGGACACCCATGATCTTTTCTGTAGAGACGAACCACTCCCTTTGCCTAGATCGATGTAATCCATACGGTTTATGATCGGAAGTGATCTCCTCTTGGAATGCATCAAGATGGGCACGCAAGCGTTTATATGAATCGAGCCCCGTCTCCACTCGTTTTTTAGCACTGTTCGTCGTGTATATAACGTGATATGGCACCCGGGGAGTAAAATGATATGGATGGATATCACTCGCAGGATGGAACGGTTCCAGCAGTGCTCTTTCCTTGTCATTGAAATTGAGCGATTGGATTTCCTCCCGGGTGAGAACGAAAATACCTCGTTTTTCCTCTCCTTTCTTGGAAAACGGTTGCGGGAGATTCATGCCTATTTGTATTTCCGAGGCATCTAGAAATACCCCACCTGCGTTCCTGACGTCTCTGAATGCCTCCCTCCCCGTGCTTCCCTTCAGAAACACGATATCCCGGTCCGGGTCATATAGCGATTCCAATGGTATGGGTTGGGAATCTACCGTGCCCCTTTCACGATCGTTTAGGAGACCTCCAAGGACCGCTAACGTATCGGGATGCCTTGTTGAAACCATTGAAAGCATTACTTGGTGATCGGGAGACGGGCTCCCGCGTTGGAACAGGCTTATCATGCTGTGATGCCCTGGAGCACCGGGAAACACCTTGTAACTCTTGAAGAGGAGGAACATGATGGGTTTTGCCTTCATGAGCATCTCGATCCTTAATCTCTTGGCATGGTAGCGATCTAGCCAGTATTCTTGGACAATGAAAGCGAGGATACCTCCCTCTTCTAGCAAATGCAATCCCTTGATCATGAAGAAGTAGAATATATCCATCTTTGGCCCGTATATCTGGCGAGTTTGGGGATGTTGCTTGTACATCCTGAAGATCTCCTGATTTTTCCGCACCTCCATAAGATATGGTGGATTTCCAACGACTAGTGAAAAGCAAGTTCCCCCGAAATCCTCAGTCAAGAAATCCCCGTGGATGAAATCAATATTAACTTGAACCATGTTCATGCCTTCCCTTTCCATGAGCGTGAGATGCTTCAGGATGGAATGGACGATCCGGGCCTTGGCGACATTCAGGCATAACTTGTTGGTATCCACGCAATAGATCTTGTTTCTTGAAAGGATCAGTTTCTTTATCATGAACCTTGCTTCATTTCCATCACTTGGTGACATGTGGGGAATGTCTATATCACCATCCAAGGTTCTTTCTACCATTTCGCTGATGATTGAATCGATGAATTGACCCGCTCCTCCCGCCGGATCGATGATGGATATTGATTGCAATGGTTTTCCTGGTAAATCGTGAAGGAGTGCTTTCAGACCCTTCCGTGAAGTGAAAGTAGCCCATGTGCTTGGGGTGAAATATGTCCCGGTCTTTCGTTTCTTGCTAGGATGAAGGTAACGCTCCATGATGATACCAAGCCCTTCACTTGTTAAGCATTCTTGCAATCCAGGGGCAATACCTTCCAAGGAGAATACTTGCGATGAAATAAAGAATTCATCAGGAATGCAGGCATCCCTGAACGACGAGGGTTCCAAGAACAAGGAATCCTTGACATTAAGGAGGAGGTTGCCAAGTTCATCTTCAATCCAAAGGTGCTTACTCTCAACCATTCTTAAGAGTACACAGGCTAAATCGCTCGCTACCCGGAACCCAGAGTCATTATTACTTTTACTTTCCCCCCTTTCCACCATCCTTGAAAGATATTTCCGATCCCTTCCAAATAAGCCGAGATCTTGAAAAGACGCAAGAAATAATAATTGAACCGCATGTTTTACTGCCGCCTGTCTAGGCAGGTCGGTGCAGCTCATGAGATAAGATACCAACTCGTCCAAGTAAGTCCCATGTGCCATGATTTGATCCCGGGGATCGAACAGGAGGGATAAATACAACCTATCTCCTTCTTTCAGGTATCTCTCCATGAGATGAGTGATGTCCCCATCAACCTTGTCACGGGGAATTTTCCTCCTGGCAAGGGTGCACCCGTCCACGAGAGTCACGGCACCTTTTCCCACGATAATATACAAGTCGGTGATAAGAGCTTTGGTCTTTATTGATCCTGCAACGCTCCAAGGAGAGCAATCATCACATCGTTTCAAGATGATGCATGCTCCCCTCGCGGGTTCATCCTTCAAGCTAGCGTCATTCTGTATCAAGATGCACGGGATGCTTGTGATAACCATTTCGGTGCACTTGAAGGTCAATTGCCACCGTGAAAGTACATCATCGATATTCATCCGTAAACCCCCGAGGAAACCACTTCCTTTAGGGCGTGGAGGAATCGGGGGCGTGTTATACTGTTATTGTTTTTGTCAACCATGTATGTCTCGCCTCCAGTCTTTGTAACAAGTTTGCTTTCGGAATTGGTTTGAACGGTAATCTCGTGCCGTCGATATCCATCAGCGTGAAGTAGCCGGTGGATCGCCGCCCCTTCACGAAACACGTCGTGCCGCGATAGCGCACCTTGTCGAATTTCTTGAAGCCGTGTATCTTGCCCTTCGGGATGGTCATCTGGGAA
>WJJB01000096.1 GCA_014729935.1 Candidatus Bathyarchaeota archaeon
ATACAAGATGGTTGATGCGCCTTTTGCCGTGAAGCCATACTTGTGCAAATCAGCAGATATGGACGTGACGCCAGGTACAGAGAGATCAAAGTCGGGAATATCGTGCCCGAGCTCTCTCAGAAAAGGAAGCATATACCCCCCAAGACAAGAATCCGTGTGAAAGCCAATACCGCGTTCCTTGGCAATTGCAGCCAGCTCGGGAATTGGGTCTACAATACCCCTAGAATATTCAATGGCAGATCCCACCATGGCTATCGTGTTATCGGTGATGGCTGCTTCCATCTTTTTCACGTCTGCCCTGAAATCGCTTCCAATGGGCACCATCACCGCCTTGATACCGAAGTAATGGGCTGCCTTGTTCAAGGAGGGGTGTGCAGTAACGGGCATGACCACCTCTGGTTCGATGATCTCGGGATGCTTGTCTTTCGCCCACTCCCGGTACGTCTTCAATGCCATCATGTTACTCTCGGTACCCCCGCTGGTCATGCTTCCGAAGCAGCGCCTATCACCACCAAGCAAATCAACGGCCATGGAAACCACTTCAGCCTCAAACTTCTTCAAGCTTGGAAACGCCAGGGGGCTTAGAGCGTTTTCTGAAAAAAACTTGTTGTGTGCTTTTTTTAGGAACTCGTAATGCTCATCATCGGCATGGTACACGTATCCGAACGCACGCCCTTGCTTCCATTTCACGTCTCCTTGATCCTGAATTTCATCCATCATGTCCAATATCTTGTCTCTCGACATCCCTTTTTCTGGTAGCACGATCTCCTTCCGCTTCCTAGCCATGATAATCATTGCCTTTTTAATCGTGGAACATTACAATCTATGAAATACCTCATCCGATATATAGATGCGCGGTTATCTAGCACGAAATCTTTCAGTGGTGAATGCACATGAAGGGCTTGAATGGAAAAAGGGTCTTGGTAACGGGTGCGAGCAAGGGACTTGGTGCAGCAATTGCATGCAGGTTTGCATCCGAGGGATGCATCGTTGGCATCAATTTTCGAAGCGATTTAGCTGGTGCTGAGCGCACCTTGGCAGATGTACAAGAAGTTGGTGGTTCCGGTGCCATCTTTCAAGCGGATGTTTCCAATGAAAGGGAAGTTGATCGCATGCTTGATGCCATGAAGGCTGATTTAAACGGGCTCGATATCCTGGTAAATAATGCAGCGATCCAGCTCCAAGGTGCTTCCCACGAGATCCCAGTAACATTGTTTGATAAGGTGATTGCTGTGAACCTTCGCGGGCCATTCATGTGTGCCAAGAAGGCTATAGAACATTTCCTTTCGAATGGAATCAATGGAGTCATAATCAACATCACCAGTGCTCATGAAATCATCCCGAAACCCGGGTTCATCGGTTATGCCACCAGCAAGAGTGGCTTGATTAACCTAACCAAGACTCTTGCATTAGAATACGCCTCTAAAGGTATCAGGGTGAATAACGTGGCACCTGGTGCAATCTTGACCAACATGAATGATGAATGGAGGGACGACCGCGAGAAGCGCGCCAATGTAGAATCACATATCCCGCTGGGCTATGCTGCCACGCCAGAAGAGATCGCCCCAGCCGTGTGCTTCCTGGCATCGGACGAGGCGAGGTACATCACCGGAACAACCTTATTCGTGGATGGAGGGGCGACGCTTTACCCGGAATACAGGGAGAACTGGTCGTCATGAAAAGCTCCCCCTATAGGCATGGATCAAGTTAGATACCAAGGAGCCGCTTGGCATTCCCGCGTGCGATTTTTTTGAACACGGATGCACTGAGTTCTCCATGATCCCTGAGTTCGATCAGGTAATCCACCAAGGGCGTCGTTGTTCTTGGCGATGTGATATCGGTGCCAAAATAGAGCCTATCTTGAAACTCGTTCATGAAAGATATCCCGAACTCCCTATCCCTACTGATCGCATTGAATCCACTTTTTGCGGAAAGATCTCCATGAAGGTTGTCGTGGTTTCTCATAAGTGTTACGACGCGCCCTGGCGATTCAATCGGGCCTGTTGGGTAATGTCCCCGAAGCTCGTCGTTATCAATGGGAGCAATTTCAGACCAAAATGCTTGTGAATGACCAAGAAAAGTCAGTTCAGGGAATTTGTCCAAGGCACGATCGAGTAAAGGCAACCCGCGATGATCCAGCAACCCGTACATCCCCCCAATCCTCGTCGCAACGTGAAATATCACCGGCATGGATGTTGCTTCGCAACAGCGGAACATGTTGTCAACCATGGGATGATCGAATGGCAAGTTTGCCATGATTTCTCCAACTCCCTTGCAACCCTTATCTTGGTAGAATAGGAGAAATTCGTCTAATGGTGCGTCAGGTGTATTCGTGATCATCCGGGGATCGAGATTGCAAAAGGGAATGAATCTACTTGGATACTCATAGCATGTAAGGAGAACATTTTCAAGTGATTGGGGGACCCGGAGTCCTTCCGGGCTGACCATGGGCAGGATTACGCCTGCATCAATACTCCTTTCATCATACATGGAGATCAATTGTTCGGGCGTGGCGAATGTCTCCCCTAACCAGTTGCGGGGGAACCCAGGCTGGCGTCTCACATGGACATGTATATCAATGAACATGGTGCTTCTATCTTGGTAGCATGATTTTTTTAACTTTCATTTAGGTAAGTGTTACAGACTTCAATCACGGGTGTGATTACATGCGATCAAATCCAACTAAATCTTTCACAACGATATTAACTGCAACATTGATACTTACAACTATTAGCTCCATTGCATTCACCATGCAGGGTCTCATGGTAAATTTCCTGGATTCGGATGAAAATGGGCAAGATAACACGCCCCCGGGTTCACCCACCACCTCCGAAGGAAATGATCCTTATTCATCGCCAACCTTTCAGGCATTCGATATCTTGGAGAATGCTACCAACTCATTGAATCACCAAGATCTTGCAGCGGATGGGCTATCCTCATTTAATATTTCAACCCCAGCAGGTTGGAGTGGAGGAACGGCAAACATGACCTTGGAAACCTTTTCCAAGGAACAGGTTATCATCGATCCAACCTTTGAACAACCACTCGGGGATACATGGGAAGATGACAGTGATGCAAATGGTGCGGGAAGCATTACACAGTATTTTGCACTTGAAAACTTGACTTCTCATTACGCGCGGACGAACTTTGATAGCGACATAGTTTTCCTTGGTGATGCTTTCAAGGAAGGGGATTATGCACTCTGGGAACAATCAGGTTCAATTGAGAATACAAATGGGTTTGAGATTGCCAGGGGGGAATTGATCCAACCTCGTGATCAAACCATCGAAAATTTTGGGAACTTCACATCGAATCCCGGGTTCATCCAAGACTACCAGACACCCTACGGCGGATCTTACCGGCAAGGGGATGACATGAATCTCTACCACGATAATGCCACACGCTCATTGGTAGTCGATATCAATCCGAGCATAGGAATTGCCGGGGGGAATCCATCAGCGGCTTGGTGGACCCTGATAGATATTCCATACGAGATTGATCATGCCGAGCTGTCGGTATCGTGGTCGATAGATCCAGCATCAACCTTCGAAGCCGGCGATGAATACCAGGTGATCAGCAGGATTAACAACAAGCATATCGATGGAAGCACGTGGATTTCCAAGAACGATTCTCTCCCGTATAACGGGTCTGAAACCGCGTTGATAGTGTATGATAACGGAAATTTCTTGGATCATGGCAGGATAACTCGAACTTATAACATCACCACACACGTGGATAAGTTCGTGGGTTTGAATAAGATAGATATAGGAGCTTGGGCGAAGAATCCGACACATCAAGGAGATGAGGATAGGCTCCTATTACGAGTGGAAACCATGGAGATCAGGTTCAACACGAGCGACACGCACGAAGTTGGAACCATAGAATTCGATTACAAGTGCATCGACAACTTGAATGCATATGTTAATCCGATCGATGGGGGGACGGGAACAGCCTTCATGCTTAATTATTTCTCCTTGTACATGCTCGTTGAAAACGAGCTTTCGGAGGAATATTGGATACGCCTCCTGCCATTCTTGGATATGGTCGTAAATACTAGTTCTCAAGGAGCCGTGCCATGGAATCATTTCACCTACAGCATCCCACAAGAATTCGAAACCTTCCTGGCGAGTGATGAAATCGCATTTTCAATAGGAATCCTTTTCGAACGGAATTACAAGATTCCCATAGACCTCGATATTGAACTTGATAATGTATTCCTTAACTTGAATTACAAGCATCCCGATGTGAACCACACCGAGTTGGAAATGAGAATTGATGGGGGATCTTGGCAACGCCTCTACACCAATGAACCTGATATCGATACTTCAGGTTGGCTTGGTGGTCAGGATCACGC
>WJJB01000097.1 GCA_014729935.1 Candidatus Bathyarchaeota archaeon
AAAGACTACGAGGAATTGCCCCCCGAAACTTTTTTCCTGTCCATGAGACGGAATTCATCTACAGTAAACCTGCACGGTGTTTCCGCGTCCGGAACCATCCAAGAGCGGAAATCCATTCAGATTCCAGGCTTTAAGATCGATTCCAGCGAATTAGTTACCAGCGACGTACACGTGGTAGAACCATCCGGTATTGCCATGGTCTGCATCACGAATCCAGAAAGGGGGAACTCCCATGTCATCTCGCTTAATGACATGGAGCTTCTTTGTACATTGCGTGATGCGAACGTGGCCGTGATGGGGAACCTGCTGGAGGATGAAAATGGTGTGGAAATCGCATCGATTGTTGATTACACTGGCGGGTACAGGTACATCATTGCAGGTTCATATGATTTCTTATTTCTCCTTGGTCCCTTCACCATGTTCTCGTTTGTCTCTGCACTCGCGATGGTCTTGATAAGCACCGCGATTCTCCTGATCCTGCGCAAAAAATTCAACCTGCTTGCCCCACAAGTCGAGAAAATCGGTGAGTTCTCGAAAACCGATGGAAGTGCCCATGACCACGTGGTGAGTAGGAACGTTAAAAAACTAAAACGCATTTGCATCACGATTTTCATCGTGCTTCTGGTGTCAAGCATTATTTTCGTGTGCTTCTCCATCTCCGGCGTGGATAGCAAGACCAGCATCGTGAACAGCCTTGACGTGAAAGCCATCAGGAGCGCCTATGCTACCATCACATTCATTTTTGCATCCCTCCCCCTGATAAACAACTTGTACAACCATGCTGCACCGAAATCTGCCATGATATACATAAGAATCCAGCGTTTTTTTTACCGGAAACTATTGCGAGGGAAAAAGGATCACGAGATCTTGATACTTGACATGGATTACGGGAGGCGGCAGTCGCTGGCGATCATTTTCTCACGATCATTATTCCCGATACTCATCTCCATCACCATTGGATTGTCAATGTTCCAGGCATTCTCTGGAGTTCCCTTGAAGAACACGGTGGGCGAGGTTAACCTAACTTGGATTTCGGATTTTGAAACGTATGCTGGATTGGTTTTCGTGGCAAGCTATATCCTGCTTCTCTACATCATCCCCGGAGGATGGCTACTTGATGATGCAGGGGTGGTCTATTTTGACGAGCCTGTCGACGTGAATGCGCCCGGGGATATATCCAAGATATCGCAATGGCTCCTCGGCTGGCTCAAGGGCTTATTCGGATTTACCGCTCTCATCAATTACGTGTCAATCTTTGTCAGATTAAATATTTTCACAGCCTTTGATGACGATTCAATCTTCTTCATGCTCCTGATGAGCATCGCCATCTTTGGTATCATCATCATTGGTGCCCCGTTGCTTTACGGTTTCCTGGCAATGTTGCTGGCAAACTCCTCGATGATGCAAGACCTGGAATATAACAAGTATAGGTTATTCAGACTGTTGGAAAAACAGGGAATCGATACAAGACCACGCAGGTTGCGTGCCGTGCTTGAGTCGTGATCCTTTTCTTTATTTCCACGCGGGAAATGCAAACTGGGAAGAAGGAGTCCATATAACGGATCTATTTGAACTATCTTGTTGAACTACCACGCCCTAAACTAAACTAAAGGGACGGGTTTTCTCTCGCAAGACGGATAAACCAGTTTTTATTGGTTTTAACTGCCAATTGTGGGAAAATCTCAGGAAAGGTGAAGCCAATAACCACAACGTAGAAAATCTCGACTAACCGCTAGATCACCCTTTCTGCGCCGGTTCCTCCCATGAGAAAGGAAAACATTCACGATGCAGATTTCCCGGATGACGATTCGGGGGCTTGGATTCATATAATTGCCCGTGGGTGGTTGAAAAAGGAACGTGTTTACTCAGGATTTCGATCTTGCTTTCTTTCGTGAGGGATTATTCACACCGAGAATTTCCTCGTTCTCCTTTTCAGCCTGCTCAATTCTCTTCCGCAAGGCTTCCACCTTCCTGGAGTTATCTTGGAAATTGAGAATCTCGTTGCAAGATGGACACCGGAAGTCTATCTCGGTAGCTTTATCAAAGGGCATCCTGGTACATCCCGCAGCACAGGCATAAAACATGTTATCTTCCTCGTACGCCAAGAGCTGCTTCCACTTGTTGATTTGCTCCATGTTTCGTTCTACAAGAATGTTCTTGTATCCATCAAAGTTATCCTTGAAATAGAACATGATAAAACCAGTATTCTTGTCTCTAGTCCGCCGGTAGGTCACCAAATTGTAATCCAAGAGCTTGTACAGGTTTTTTCGAGTCGGATTGATCTCTTCCCCGAGTTTATCTGCCAGTTCCTGATCGGTTATCTCCTTCCCACCTAGCTCCTCTAACTCTCGAGCGAGGCGGACGCAAATGTCGCCACCGATGTGAAAAATGAATTTTTCTAGTAGTTCATCCACGGATGATCATGCTCTCCTTGTTATTCTGGTGGGGGGGTGTGGGAAGTCTTTGGACACGTTCGTGCAGCACAAGGACGCAGAAATTATATTACCTCTAAATAGTTCTCCCTTTTAAGTTTTCATGTTTGCTCTTGGAGGTTTCGAGGGTTATTTCCTGTGAAATCGCGCCAATGTGGAGAAAATTGATAGATATTCACGATAAAAACCAGTACCACCACGGCTTGGTTTCATTCACAAATTCTCAAGACAATATGTTCTTTAATAGATTCACGTCCCTGAATTGGATTGGAGGCTTGACGATTCACTTGACACTCGCTCGGGAACATTGGGACACTCTCAAGGAAAACTTGCAAAATATCGATACAATCGAACCACGAGAATATCAAACGAATATCGTCAACGAGGCAAAAGATTGTAATTCCCTCGTGATATTACCCACTGCTCTTGGCAAAACCTTCATTGCCATGCGAATTGCAATGCAAAGACTCCAGTTATATCCATGGGGCAAGGTAATCGTTCTTGCACCCACCCGGCCCCTCGTTAACCAACACTTGAATACATTCAAGGTATTTCTTGCAGGCTCCCATTTGAAATGCAGCGGGAGTGAGGTTCTCTCCTTTTTCGAGGCATCGGGGCGCATCCCCAGCAAAAAGCGGGCTGGAATGTATGGAAACGCCAATTTCATTTTTGCCACGCCCCAAACATTGAAAAATGACATTCAACGGGGATCATGCTCGCTTCATGATTGCGTCCTTCTCGTGCTAGACGAGTG
>WJJB01000098.1 GCA_014729935.1 Candidatus Bathyarchaeota archaeon
GAGGAAACACACTCCTGAATTGCTTGATCTCGATAAACGGGACCTTGATAAATGGGAAATTGAAGAGGGTTTCATCGTGAATGCATTGCGTAAAGGTGCCAGGCTTGGATTTACGGCTGGTGGAGACGATCATATCGGTCACCCGGGGGAGCATCGATTCCTTGGTTATAATGAGCTTGGTTATCCCCCCGGCTTGGTAGCCGTGGTGACACAGGATGGGTGTGATCGTGAGAAGATCTGGAAAGCACTGTGGTCTCGATGCTGCTATGGTACGACCGGTGCACGCATCTGGGCGATCTATCGGGTAAACGGGGCACCAATGGGATCAGAGCTTTCCATGTCTCAGGACCCATCACTTGCAACAACTAGAACGATATCCGGGATCATCGCCGGCAATGCCAAGATCAAGAAGGTGGAGATCACGCGGAACGGGAAAATATGGCATATCTTGGATGAGGTAAATGTAATGCGGTACGAGTTCAATGTCGTGGATACAGCCTGCTTCCAGGATGTTTCCATCCCGGGCAAGAACGCACCCCATGCAGGTAGGGATTTCATGTTTTATTACTTGCGAATATTTCAAGAGGACAGCGAGATCGCATGGCTCTCCCCCACGTGGATTGTAAACGATTGAATGTTTGTTGAATTTCCACTGCTGGGAGTGGATTCTTCCTTCATCAACCAGCGCGGTCGTGTTGACCCGTCTTGCACGATCCCCAGAAGCGTGACTTCCCGTGGTTCCCACGGTAGATGAATTGATGATTTTCATGCATCTTTCATCCCGCAAGATGCGTTTTCCTTCCTTCCCGATGTTTTTTGCAGAATTCTCCTTCCGTTCGTGATCCATTCCACATTCTCTCATTTAAATCATGATGAAGCATTGAATTTTTTGAAATTGATGGCGAGCGCAAAAACCGCCATCCATCCACGCCCTAACTAAACTAAAGGACGTGGCTTTCTGGCGGAAAACGGGAAAGCAATTAGTAAAAGAAAAAAGGATCTTGGGAAGGATATTGCTCAAGCTTGAGCATCTCGCTCTTGGTGGGACAGGGAAAACGACCTAATGGGCTTGGGAAGATTTTCCCGGTGATGATAATACTTCCACAAGGCTCGCTTGTAGACAAGCATGATGGTGCCCATGACTGCCACGGCGATGATCAAGGTGTAGAATGGAAAACCCTCCAGTAAGATTGCCATACCGCTAGCTTGCATTACCAGCGGCACCAAGAAGAAGCCCGAGAACATGGCTACTTGAACGGTAAACTGCACCAGCAAGCCTGAGTCGTGGATGGTGGCAAAATACTCCTTGAAACGTGCGGGGATGTGCTTGAACCATTCAAGATTTACATCATGTTTCTCGCCAAGTCCCTTTTCGAGAAACACGCTGGAGAAAACACGTTGCTCGTTGAAAAAATCCTGGCCAAGGATCAAGATTGGTTTCATGTGGAAATGTCGCCACGCAAGGGGCAGGATGATAGCAATGCTGGTTAACCAGAAGACCACGCCCGCGGTCAAGTAGGAAAAAGCGGGGAACCACGTCCTGGTCATGTACCAGGTGCAATGTGCGATGCATGTCAAAATTAGAAACGTGTCAAAGAAATTCGGCAGCTTGAACTCCCGAGAAACCCGCGTTGCCGTCACACCATTCCATCTTCTCGCGTTGAATCCCAGAAGACCGTTCTGGTAAAGGTAAATCTCGCTAGAACCTGTTCTCGTGATGATTTCCCTGCGTGGCATATCGGTGAGCCAACGGGTAACTAATCGCAAGCCGAAGATAACGAGAAGCACAGGCATTCCCACGCCAACGATGATTAGCTTGTTCTCCACGGAAAGGAAACCCAATGAAAGCAAGATGCTTCCCACCAAGAGATCGATCAGGTTACCGACAGGCTTATCCTTGGCAGGTTCGATGGTAATACCATTCACGCGCTTTGCTTCCTTCAGTTGCTTGATTGAATCACCCGGGATAACGCCAATGTTCGATGCCAGATCCCGCCACCGCTTCGGGTGCATCACTGGCGACATCTTGAACTCTGCCACGTCACGCCTGCCACGATGGTCCAAGATGCCAAGCTTGATATGCTTTTTCGGGAACAGGACGAACACGATCATGGAAATGATGATGATGATGCCAGAAGTAAGGAGCTGCCTGGATAATTCGGGAAGTAGAATGCTATTGGAACGCCCCCATCCTATCAAGACATTCCATGCCAAGCCAATGACACCGGCAGCCACCACCCACTTGTAACGGGGCTTGGTGATGCCAATCTCCGTGCTGGTGATCTGTTCCCGATCGATCGAATCGTAGTTAGCCATCCCTATCAACACCACGAATTCCAACCGATCCTTGAAAGTGTTAACCACGATGAGCTTGGTGTTGAATAACGTGTGTAAAAGAAGTACCAATCCAACGATGATGAATGGTACACCCGCGAAGTAAAACACGTCAAGGGGGGCAAGGGCGTGCTCTTTCCCGTAAAAGATGAGGTCAAAATCCTTGGTGAAAAAACCGAATCTCAAGGAGCCCGTGCCCGTGGGCCACACCCAGCCAAGCCCTGCAACGATGATGATAATCGAGAGTGCCAACCGGGTGAAATCAAAAGAGAAAAACCTGCGCTTGAATTCTGGTTTTGTTGATGATGCTCGTTTTTCACGCTTGACGAGTCGCTTAAGTCCCTCAATCAAACCTTCACCCGACCTGTCCACGAGTCCATTCACCAACAGGCTGGTGCCGAGCAATGTCAATGGGAAGAAGTATAATAATGGCTGGTAATCTAATTCGAATTGAACGCCAGTGCTTTCTGCGAAATCCAGCGATTGGATCAATGCCACGAATTGTTGAATGGTGGGAAGAAGGTATTTCATTGCAATCGAGAGAACCACGATACCCGTTGCAATCAAGACCCATTTTGCAATGACGTGCATTCATCCATCACCCCAAAACCTGTAATATCTCCCCATCCAGTATGGCAAGATGACATCCACGCCGGGATAACAGCTTCGCAGGTTCTCACCAGCGAAAATCTTGTACGGGCTTCTCTGCCACGTGAAATCCGATACTGGCCTCAGATCAACCGGCACGATTTCATCGGATACAGCCGAGAAACTGAAGATGTCGTTCAACCAGCTTCCACCGATTCCCTGCAGGAACGTGTGGTACTTAAAGTATATGGGATCGATCCTGTACATCAGCTCATCAGTGGTGGTATTGTACATGCCAGGAGGATCCCAGCCACCATGAAACTGATACTCGTACTTGTAATACACCCCTGTCGGCACGATATCCTTGATGCAATATCTCCCGTTACTGTCACGGTGCTTGGGGTCGGAACCATGGCGCATCAAGCCATCCAGCGTGTCGTTGATGATGTATTCCATCTCGGGATCGAACATGGAAAGGGTTCCGCTTTCATTCGTTTTTCGGCTTGCACCTAGGTACAGCATGTTGAAGTGGGCGTTCCGATGATACTTGACCTCTTTCCATACTGTTTTTTTCATTGCGTGCACCATGCGGTCGTGGATGGCTGGATCGGTCTCGAGGCGGATGAGATTGAAAAGTTGGACGAAATTAATGTTATTGCCGTAATACTTGCTGCGTAAGTTCCAATTGGTATTAATCTCGTGAAAATTACCGATGCGTTCCACTTGATTCAAGTCCAAGGCATGATGATGGTACATTGATTCATATTTAGCAGGATTGACACGCCTACCAAGTTGCAAGAAACTCAATTGCCAAGCACCATCCGAACTTCCAATGTCATATCCTGGCCTGAAATCGGTTCCAGTGGTGGTGTTTCCGGCATCTACACCCCGCCAATCCGAGGTGATCATGAAATCCACCAGGTTTTCAACCATCAACTTCACCTTCTGCTTGATGGTGCTGTTGTGCGGGGCTACCAATTCCTCGATTACACCCAAACCTAATAATAATCCCGCGTGCTGATCACGGGATATTGCCCCATCCCAGATATAAGGATCGCCCTGCCATTCACCCTCGTATCTCCGGGAGTCCCAATTCTTGTTGGGATTATCCTCGGGGTCCCCAAATATACTTCTATTAACGCCACCAGGATCATCGTACCATGCATACCTGGCAAGCCTTCCCGGGACACCAGTGACTTGCGTGAGAAAATTCAATCCCTCCAAGATGATGCTCACGTTTTGCAATGCATCTACTCGGTCAATGGCATTTCCTTCCCGCTTTGCAACAGCGTACTTGAATCCTTGGGAAGCAAGCAGGTGCCCGGTCCATATTGGGCAATCAGCGTGCCCACCGAATTGGGTACCCCCAGATCCGCTTGGTGTAAGGACGTCGGAACCGGTAAACCTGGTATTGAGCATCAATCCCTGTCCATCCATGTGGTACTTGAACAGGCGATATTCCAAGTCTCGTGTCTTGTTTCGCAATACCGTGGTATTTCCTTCCATAAATTCAGATACGGGGACCGGCTCGAGCGATTTATTCACGTTTTCGTATTCGATGATGGCATCGATGGTAACCGCGAACAAGCCGATGCCGTACACCATGGGTATCATGAAAAAGATACCCACGGCAAATGTTACCTTCCGTTTCATGCGTCTTCTCATTGTAAAACCACGCGTTCTAATCCATTCGTATAGGAGGATTGACAGACCAAGCATATTAGGTTTTTAGAAAATCATGGCAGGTCAAAAGACGTCCCATGAATACACGTTGATTCGCTCATCCTCGATCACCGTGCATTTACCAATGCATACGAATGTTTCTCTCATCCAATCCCGCGGGACGAGGAGTTTCAGGTGATTTTCTCCGGGATGTGCCACCGTGTCAAAGAAAGATGCTCCTTCTTGGTTTAATTCCCCGATGACAACGCGCTCCTTAGCCAACCGTGCCATTTCCATCACGCATCGCTCCCGTCCTTCCACCTGTACGTGATGGAGCATGTTTAACGCGACCACCACGTCAAAAAAATGATCTGGAAAGTTCAATCCCACCAAGATGTCCCCTTGGCTGAAGGTAACAAGTTCCGGTGTTACTCCCATCCGTTGCGCTTCCGCTCGTGCATCAACTAGTTTACGCTCCCGATTGTCGATGCTGGTGACCTTGCACTTGTATTCATTTGCAAGTAAGATTGCATTGTATCCCCGACCAGTACCCACGTCCAGCACCCGCTTTCCTTCAATTTTCGCAAGCTGGATGAACCTCTTACGCAATGCAAGTGGATCATACATTGGTAATCGCCATGGTGGATTTCCACGGGAATTAATGAACCTTCACTTGAAAAAGGAATTCACGCGGGAATTTGAGGCATTCCACTTTACCCGTTTTCCGCCAGAAAGCCACGTCCTTTAGTTTAGGCAGTGGTAGTTCAAATGGGATATTCACCTTTCGGAGCAATCGTTTTTATCCCACCCGCGTTCAGGTCACCCATGGACCAGATCTGCAACTCGATAGGGATGAAATTGGTGAAGATTCCCGCTGGCACCTTTCACATGGGTGAGTTTGGTACAAGCAGGAATGAAATGCCCGTGCACCCCGTGGAGATCTCGAATGAATTCATGATGGCTCACACCCCCGTAACTAACAAGCAATGGGAGCAATTCAAGCCCGAAGCCAAGCAACGGAGGGGGGAAATGGGTATCAGTGAGGAGGATGATTCTGCTGTTATCTTCGTTAGCTGGCATGACGCAATGGCATTTTGCAAGTGGTTATCTGAAAAGGAGGGAAAAACCTACCGGCTTCCAACGGAAGCGGAGTGGGAATATGCCTGCCGTGCTGGAACTTCAAGCGCATACTGGACGGGGGAATCGCTTCCCCGGGAGCACAGGCGGGATAATCCAGATTCACGGGACATTAATAGATCAGTGAGTGATGATGGGAGCGACCCGTTGGTTGTCAAGATCTCCCCGGCAAACCCATGGGGCTTGCATGACATGCATGGGGTGGTGGAAGAATGGTGCATGGACTGGTTTGGTCCCTACGAATTGCCAGCGCGTCGAACACTAGAAGGTTCACTGGTTCCAGTGAAGGATCCAATAGGGCGCCAACCAGGACACCAAGGCACATGGAAGGTTACCAGGGGAGGCTCTTATGAAGCACTGGTAAAACACTTGCGTTCGGCGTCGCGAATGGCCCAGCATCCCGATTCCAAGAGCAGGTTCATCGGATTTAGAGTGGTGCAGGCAAAACCCGTGGTTTCTGAACCATTGAATCCATCACCGCCACCAGGCAATGCGATGAATGTCAACCAGTCAAGGTGGAAGTGGGGGAACGACGGGCGGGAGGATAAACCAATTTGGAACAAACCACGACCGTTCATCAACCCACCACCAACTCTCCCGAACGCCAGGGAATACCATCTATACCCCCATAACCATTGCCCCGCCATCACCTATTGCGATAACGGGGATCTTCTTGCCGCTTGGTTCTCTTGCATCAGCGAGCATGATAGGGATTCTTTCGTGATCCTTGCATCACGACTCGTGCCCGGTGCCAAATCTTGGCAATCTCCCAGCCTATTTTATAAATGCCCAGGGAGAAACATGACAGGCACCGCATTATTCAACGCGGGAGATGGTAGATTACTCCACTTCAACGGGAATGATGAGGCAACCAGCTGGAATAGCATGATCATGACCATGCGCGAATCAACAGATAACGGCATGACATGGTCAAGGGCGCGATCGATAGGCAGTCAACACGGGTTCAGGAACCAGGTAATTGCATGCACGCGCCGGTTATCGAACGGGAAACTCGTGCAATTATGTGATGCGGTACCATCTTTTCACGGTGGAACAGCTACGTGGATTTCTGATGACAACGGGAAATCTTGGCATGATCCAGGTGTAGGAAAGTCTTATCCATCCTTCAAGGAAGGCACAACGGGCGCGTGGATTGCTGGCATACACGCAAATGTCGTCGAAACACCCAAGGGTTTGCTTGCATTTGGTCGCGGGAATTACATCAATGAACGGACCCCACGGAGCTTTTCAACTGATGGCGGTGAAACGTGGGAATATTCAGCGTCACCATTCCCAACCATAAGTGGCGGGCAGCGATTGGTATTGATTCGACTGGAGTATTCTCCTGGAACGCCACTGGCGTTGTTTTCGTTTACCAATCCCAGAAGGAAGGATGATGAACCCCTTCCAGAAGATGGTATGGAATTCAAGGATGCATCGGGAGAAACAAGAAAGGGATTCGGGTTGTTTTCAACGCTATCCTTCGATCACGGTGCCACTTGGAAGCATCAGAAGCTGGTCTCCGACAGCTCGGGGGACATCTATCCCTGCATGGATTACAGGATGTCCTTCAAGATGGACGGCACGCATTCCGAGCCTTCCGGGTACTTGGCAGCATGCCAAACTCCGGATGGAATGATTCACCTGTTATCTAGCGCCTTGCATTATTCCTTTAATCTTGCCTGGTTGAAAGCGCCACTCGAGTGATACATTAGGATGGTTCCATGCTGCAATACACCATTTTTTTCTCAAGAGCGAGGAACCAGCCCTGTTAGCGGTATCGGGGATTCCCATCCAATTTCATCTTATTTTTATCCGCTTCGCGAAAGAAAACTCACCCCGTTATTTCGTTAGGGTGTGGTTGTTCAAGATCGACATCGACGCCATTTCACGGCAGGTGATCGAGTACATGTTAACGTGATCAGGACCAAGTTTTCCGCCTGCATCCATCCTCCATCCTGCATATCAGGATTCTTCCCGCCAGCGCCTTGCTCCTGGTAACAAGCTCGTTGTGGTGAGCTCGGGACCTTGACACCGCCCTGGACAATCTATCCGAATGTTTTCGTGAATCTCACGGCTGGCACCTCGCGGGGAACTCCCCGGTTCGTTATCGATCTTTCCCTGACACATTTTAAAATTCACCGGTTAAGAGTGTATTAGTTCAGCATATATGGAAGGACGCGTAGATTACGCGCGAGGCTGATACCATGACTGGAGATATACGTATTTATAAGATATTCCTGGCCAAGAGAGTGCCAACATGGCCGAAACCGGATTTGGATTTAAACGATGAGATAAGTAGGTTGAATGGTATTCTGGACGAGATAACCGCTGAAGTGCGGGAGGAACGAGGGTATTCTACCAATTTCACGGGTGGAGATTTAGTATACACCCCCGCGGATATAATGAAGGCAGGTGAATCCATGGACGGTGCTGATGGCCTAATCATGTTTAACCTGACATCGGGAGTGCGTTCGCTTATCGATCCCGTTGTGGACTGCGCGATCGAACACGATATTCCCATCATCTTCTTCTCGCAGCCGTTTAGCGGGCATGATTGGGGTTCGTATCCTCGCCTGCTCAAATTCAATGTGCCCGTTGACCTGGTGGCATCATCCAATTACCGTGATATCATTCCGAACCTAAACGTGATCCACGCGATGAAAATGGTTCAAGAAACCAAGATCCTCTACTTGAGCAACGTGAAGGAGAGTAGCGTAAAAAGTTTGAAGGAAAACCGTTGGAAACCATTGGAGGACAAGTTTGGCGTGACCATCGAGTTCCTTTCCCCAGAAGAGATGGAACATGCGTATAATAGCGTGAATATTGATGATGCAGAGGTGCTTGCCACCCAGTGGATTGAAGGGGCAGAGAAGGTCATTGAACCGCCTAGGGAAGATATCGTTAAATCCACCAAGCTTTACCTCGCCCTGAAGCAATTAATGGAGCAACGCTCCGCACAAGCAGTGACCATCAATTGTCTTGGCATGTTCGCGGTTGGTGCCCTTCCCGCCTATCCATGCCTTGCCTTCACTATTTTGAATGACCAGGGATTGTTCGGCGTCTGCGAGGGAGACCTGAATTCAACCATCACCCAGATAATTGGCACGTACATGACTGGCAAGCCAGGATTCGTGACCGACCCCCTATTTGACACGGCAAAGGATGAGGTCATCCATGCACATTGCGTGTCTGCCACCTGCATGGATGGCATTAATGGGGAACAACGACCCTACATCATCCGAACCCACATGGAAGATGATAAGGGAGTCTCGCTCCAAGTCAAGATGCGGCCGGGACAAGAGATAACCATGGCACTGGTGGGAGACCCTAATCTACTGCTCCTTTCCACGGGAATCATCACTGGCAATTATGACACGGACCGTGGATGCAGGACGAAATTCGGCACCAAGGTACGGGATATCGAAAAGATGATCGAGAACTGGTCCCACGGCTTGCACAGGGTGATCTTCTTCGGCAACTTGGAGAAAGAAATGAAGATCTTCTCCCGATACATGGATGTGGATATAGAGAGGGAAGATTAATTTCATTGCTCAAAGCGCCATTGCCATCCCATTAACTCCTTTTTCACGAATTGCGGGAATCTAATCTCTTTCTTGAAGAGCATGGCACGTCATTCCATTTTACTCCGGTTTTAATGCCTCTCTCCCCGAAGGGACGCGTGATATTTCCACGTGGGCTATATCATCCAACACCGCAGGCGTGATAACCCATTTGTCGGTGCTCGTGCTTGTGCACGGGCAAGCACCTTTTCCAGTCATCTCGGATGCACAGGTCCAACCAACCCATCGTGGTGAATCCTTCGAATTCCGTCGTGGAACCACTTAAATTATATTCTCCCGGGTAGATTTACATGCATGAACAGGATCTCCAAACATGCAGCCGTGATGCAC
>WJJB01000099.1 GCA_014729935.1 Candidatus Bathyarchaeota archaeon
GTGCAGCTTGACCATCGCCGGGAGCATGACCAGGTTATATCAAGGATGGTTTCAGGTGAACGGGATGAAAAAGGATTCATCAGGGATTCAAGAGCAATCATTGGTTCTCCCGTTTGTTGCATCCCTCGTTTTGGCAGCCATTATTGCCCTTTTCATTATTTCCATTGCAGGGATAGCACATAGCGTTTTCATCATTGCAGCTCTAGCTGCAACTGCGGGAGCGATGATGGTGGGTTCCAATTTCAAGTCATTGGTGGAATCATGGGATCCTGGAGCGCGATCCTCCCGGATTGGATGGAAGAACCGCAGGGTAAATCTGGAGGTAAGAAATCGACTCGAGAGACGAGTCATCATTTTGCCCACCATGATCATCACTTTCCTGGTCAATCTCGTCATGATTGCGGGAACACTTTTCATCTTCCAAATCACCCTCGCAGAAGACAGGGAGCCGGTCTACATGCACGCATTGTTGGTAAATGTAGCGATAGGAGGGCTGGTTACAATGGCAATCAAGATCTTGACGCGGGAGGTTAAAATTGCCACCATGATTGCTCCCGCAGTTGCCTGCATTGCGCTCGCGTTACTTGTTGCAGGAAGCATGAACGGGGACTTCTCGAATCCCTTCGTGAAATACCCGTTGGCTGGCATTGCAATGGTCGTCCCCTCCCTCATGTTGCACGTGGATGGGTTGAAGCACGAGCGATGGGGTATCTCGGGGATGCTAGTGGTGATCTCGTGGATGACTGGTGGGATCATTTCTGGCATCGTGGCGAAACCAGGAGATCTTGCCCCCATTACTCCTTGGTTGTACTTGATCATCGGGATCCTGCTGGTTATTGCCTTGGTGATGCGATTCTTGCGGGATATCTACCTACCTTACTACAAGCATCCCCGGGGTGTTGGTTCCCAGCGCACTGGAGATGTGAATGGGGATAGTGAATGATCCTTCCTGATAGAATGCATCTTTCATGGCAAAACACCATATTTCACCATCCTGCCATTTTTTTTTTCATCATCGGGAATGACGTGGCGCTGGTTCTCCAAGGCGCATGGTTGCAAGGGCGAATGTATTTGAATCCCGGTCGTTCCCTTCATGGTACACATTGAATACAAATAACGTGATTATCATGGTTCAAGACATCATTACCATCGATCCATCAAGAACAAGGGGCACCATCCGGCGAACTTGGCGGAAGATGGTTGGGTGCGGCCACGCCTACCTGCTTGCAAGAAGGGATTTATTCAACCACGTCGATATGGCTGTTAGCGAACTTGGATTCGAATACTTGCGATTTCATGGCATTCTCTCGGACGATGTTGGCATCGTGCAATATCTCGATCAAGATGGGGACGAGGTGGATATGGATTGCTTGAATTTCACCAACGCGGACATCATCTTGGATAACCTGGTGGTTGAGATGGGCATCAAGCCCTTCCTCGAACTATCCTTTATGCCGAAACAACTTGCTAGTGGGGATCACGAGGTGTTTTCCTATCCATCAAATATCACCCCCCCCCGCAATTATGTTCAATGGGGAAATCTTATCGAAATCATCGTGAATCATTTCCAAGAAAGGTATGGGAGGGAAGAATTGGAGAGCTGGTATTTCGAGATCTGGAATGAGCCAAGCTTGAAAGCGTTTTGGGCTGGAACAATGGATGATTATTTTAAGTTATACGATCATGCCGCAGAGGCTATCAAGCGTGTCAATCCACGCTTGAAAACTGGTGGGCCGGCGAGCCACGACGGCATGTGGATTCCTGAATTTCTAACTCATTGCCAGCAGGAAAACGTGTCGCTTGATTTCGTGAGCACCCATGCTTACGACGAAAGTGGTGCTGAACGCGAGGGCAACCACGTCATCGAAACGGTAACCAAGGCCCGGCGGGAAATAGATGATGCCGGTATTCAAGGCTTGGAATTCCATGTGACCGAATTTGGCTCCTCCCCCCGGCTTTACGATGCCATCCACGATGAGGTTCATCAAGCGACTTTCGCGTGTGAAACGCTCGTGGCACTGGATTCATTAGTCGATTCAATCTCCTATTGGACGGTTTCGGATATTTTCGAGGAGCTCGGCATGCCAGATCGCGCTTTTCACGGTGGATTCGGCATGATTGGAATCCATGGTTCCAAGAAACCAGTATATAACACCTTTTCTTTCTTGAATCAGCTTGGTGAGAACATTTGTGAGCATGATGCTAGGGATTTGCCAGCGGGATTAGGATTGCTTCCAACCTTGAATGAACGGGGTCAGCTCAAGATCCTCGTGTGGCACGATGAGAGATTAGGGGCAGCTCGGGAGGTTGGGAAGGTGGTGATCAACTTGCACGTGCAAAAGAAAAAGCCACTCTCGGGGAACAAGGTAGACTTGGATTTTGACACTTTGGAAGTAAGCAAAGACCTTGGCAATGCCCTTCGCATTTGGGAGGGCCTTGGATCACCACGCTTTCCCGATCCTGAAGAGATTGACCTGCTTGTCCAAGCGGGGGAACCCGAAAAGTGCAAGCACGCCATTCTCGCCGAACAAGACGATGGGGAACTGGTGTTGCGTCTTCCGGTGCATCCAGCATCACTGGTATTACTAACGATCTTCACGGTAAAAAAGGAGGAAAAAATGGTACGAGCAGGGCAGGTTGATCCATCGGTAGATCAACTGGATCTTTAGACACGCGTGCCTCCTGCTGGCGTTTCCCCGCACCTCCCTCGCGTGCAGACCCGGATAACAGCACATCACCCGTCTTGTTTGGGATGGTGAATTACAACGGTGTGAACACCGTGGAGCAAGAATTCTTGATGACACGAGTTTTCTTTCGCAAGGATAGATAGAAAAAGAAAAGCTGGACGCAGGAGCGTGCTATCTATCTTCAATCAATGCAGATGAACTAGGTCACTGATTACATCACCAGGATGGCAACTCCCACGATCCATGAAATGATGCCGAATACGTAGATCCATTCCAAGAACTTGTCGTCGAAGAAGCGTGGGTCGATATCCATCCACGCGAACCATTCAGGGAGTCCATCAGCGAGGGCTGTTAAGCCGAGTATTCCGAAGGTGATGGCGTACATGGGAAGCACGTGATACCACCTCGGCCATTGTTTTAAACTTGGTTCCCTCCTTGTGATGAAATTTTTCCTGATGATGACTGGTAGGGAAAGTATCGCGTTGGCACCAAACCCCGCAAATGTCAGGATGGTTGCCCACTGGTGGCCTGTCGGATCTAATCCCTGGAAGAAGATCCCCAGGCTCGCGAATGAGATGCATCCCATGATGCCAAACAGGGAAGCCATCACGTTCAACCATTTCACGGATGGTTGAAATTTCCGGTACATTCTTGGAAACAGGGGTATCAACAACAATCCCGACATGAGCGTGCAGATATTGTAAATCACATGACCGGGAGGGTTATCATCGTCGCTGCCAAGGTAACTCACGTAGACATCCAGCATTGAAAAGCCCCCGGGATATACCAATGCGGAGATCACGATGCCAGTGGCGTATATACCCATGACCACGAGAATGTAGGTGAGGAATACCTTGCTGGAAGATTTCCCGGTGATCCAGGTATCAATTAATGTCCCTTTAAGATTCACGGAATGACTTACCACTGGAAAGAATAAAAATACCCGTGGTTAAGGGGGAATCGCCCCGTGGTACCATGCCACGCGTCCTCATTTGCCAGGGTCTGGGTGGTTTTCACCCTGGTATCCATTAAATGCTGGTGCACGTGAGATGCCGCCGAGCGCAGAAACCGTTCCTCATGAGCAGACGCGATCTCTGAGCCCCAGCGTGCTCCGGGGGAATCATCGCCAAAAAAGAATTCCACCGGGCCAAAAGACCCTGCCAAGTTATACATGAAGGATCCCGTGCCGATTCCACTCAAGTGAATACTGCGTTTGGTTCTGCTTGTGCCTTGATTCCGGAAACCATGGGAATGTTTACCCCAGTTGCCGCCCGGGGATAATCACCGAAATTCCGTCGCCACGCGATATCGGGCACTGTCCATCTCTGGTTACCATCCATGGGTTTCCTTGCCATCGGGAAAAAATATACCTTCAAATGTCTTGGCGTGGATTGACAAGCATGGCGGCAATTCATGATGGCAAGGATGATGGTGAGATGCACCTGCTAACAACCCGCGTGTCGGATGGAGGTTTCTCGTTATATTTCAAGAACAAGCTTCTGCTGGATCACCGGCCCAGGGAAGGTGCACCTTGCATGATGATAGGACATGGTGACGGGTCTATAAACACCCGGAAGAAGCACGCGGGATTCAACAAGCCGAAGGAGAAACGATTGAAGCTTGAAGTCCTCGAAGCGTTTGAAATCAAGGAAAGCACGTCGGAACATGCGTGTATCCTGTTCGAGGGCAAGTTGGAGGTCGATTGCAAGGTCATCGATGGTCGTCTCGTGATGGAGATGGCCGTCGTGGCACCAGGGGATTACAATCGGTTCGAGTTTCACCTGCCGGCAGCAAGGGATGAAAAAATATACGGGATGGGTGAACAATTCAATTATCTCAATATGAGAGGCAAACGGGTCCCGCTCCTCACCTCGGAGCCGGGATTTGGTAGGAACCTGTGGAGCCTTGTGGGATTCCTCGCCCAGGTGCTCAGGCGCGCGTGCGGGAAGTGGTATTACAATTACTTCCCGTGCCCATCCTTCGTGTCAACAAGCAATTACTTCATGCACGTGGATTCGTACGCGTATTCTATATTCGATTTCAGGCGGGATGACAAGCATGTCGTTCACGTGTGGGAGGTACCGGAACGCATCATCTTCGATGTGCAAGAAAGCGCACCAGGCGTCATTGGATCGCTTTCGGAATACCTCGGTCGCCAACCAGAACTCCCAGAGTGGGCAATCAGTGGCATGTGGTTGGGCATCGGGGGTGGCTTAGGTGATGAATTCCATTCGGTAAATCGCAAACTCGAACGAGCGCTTGATGCTGGAGTGAAAGTGACCGGTATATGGAGCCAGGATTGGTGTGGGCTATACGTTCCCTCAAAACACGAGACGCGGGTGAAATGGGACTGGATATGGGACGAAGAGCGCTATCCCGCCCTTACCGATTTCATTGAGGATCTTCGGAAACGGGGTATAAGGTTTCTCGGGTACAATAACTCGTTCCTTTACGACCAAGGTGAATTATACAAGGAAGCCAAGGAACATGGCTACTTGATAAAGAACAAGGATGGGCAGGCGTATGACATGGAAGTCGGTGGTATTGCGAAATTTAGCGTGGGATACTTGGACCTGACGAATCCCGATTGTTGGACATGGACAAAGAAATGGATAAAGGAAAACATGATCGGCATTGGGTTGGGGGGATGGATGTGTGATTTCGGTGAATACCTTCCATCGGACTCGGTGCTACACTCGGGCGAAGATCCAAATATCGTGCATAACGAGTATCCTGTTCTCTGGGCTAAAGTAAATGCAGAGGCTTGCAGGGAAATGGGAAAGCTTGGCAAGGAGGCAGGAGATGATGCCATCGTCTTTTTCAACCGTTCGGGTGATATTGGAACATCAAAGCACGCCCCACTCGTGTGGGCTGGCGACCAATTTTGCAATTTCTCAAAGGATCAAGGATTACCCACTGTCATCATCGGTGGACTTGCATTGGGCTTTTGCGGGATAGGGCATTATCACTCGGATATCGGTGGCTTGTGGGCACCACCCACCATCACCCGCACCAAGGAAGTCTGGATGCGATGGACGGAACTGGCTTGCTTCACGCCAGTCATGCGAAGTCACGAAGGTCATGAATACGAGAAGGGCGTGGGTGCACCAATGCAAGGCAAAAATTGGAAATTTGACTCCGATGAAGAAACATTGGCACACTTGTCAAAATTTAGCAAGATACACGAGCACTTGGTCCCCTACGTTCTCCATGCCCTTGATGAATACCAGCAACATGGATTGCCCCTCATCCGGCACCCGTACATCCATTACGAGCAAGATCCCATCCTTCACGAGGAACGGTGCAGGTACCAGTACCTTTACGGCCGAGACTTGCTGGTTTCAGCCGTGATCGAGA
>WJJB01000100.1 GCA_014729935.1 Candidatus Bathyarchaeota archaeon
CATTTGCAGCTCTATAATATACGATATCATTATCCTTGATGCTCTCAACCACTGTCTGAAAGATGCCATATCCCCTGTTTCCTAATTCGTTACCTGAATCGATAATGATGATTTTCCTATCTTCGAGCCATGCGAAAATCGCTATCAATTGTGCAAGGGCACTTTTCCCGATGCCCCCCACTCCATTGATGAAGATGGCATGGTTATTCATGTTTTCAATAACTTGTTCTATTAATAGCGCCCTGTCAAAAAATTCGTTGAATTGCATTCCCCGTCTATGGAATTTGACGATTTCTTGAATCAAGTGCCTGCGAATGATTTTTACTGATTCCCGTATTGCCTCGGGTGATCGATTGTCTATTGGACACCATACTTCATCAATTTCATGCTTCCACGCCAAAGCACGCTTTACATTAAGGAGGATCGTTTTCAATTGAGAATTAGTTAAATTTTTGAAGTATGGATCGAAATCACGTACCTGTTCGAATGGAATCAGATCTCCTTCAACGGGAAAGGTAAATTGGTTACTGGATACCATTCGCTCGAGAGCAACCCAAGCTTGTTCCAGATAAAAAATGATCCTGTGCTTGCCTGCATGTCTTGCAAATTCATATTCACAGTGAGTGTAAGAGATGTCATCTCCTTGCCGTTTCAAGCAATTTGCCCTGCAGTCATTGATCTTGCATTCTGCCGCAATGAGGGAACCATAGTATGGCGAAACGAGAAATATAGCAAAATCGGACTTTCTAAGATGATTTATGCTGTTAACTTGCGCGCCCATCTGCTCAGGTCCGAAATCCTTCATGAATTCAACATCAAAGATTTGTTCAAGCTCATCTCTCAACATCGTGGCGAAATCTCCCAGATCCTGTGACGTGAAACTAATAAAGACCCTCGCGACTTTCTCCGTCATGCGGATTCAACCTTCTCCATTGGTTTTATTTTGCTTGCTAAATTAAAAAGGTATCCATTTTTAGGCATGGTCGCCAATACCATTATATTCAAGTATCGGCATGGTGGAATGCTTGAAAGCAAGTTCACGCGACTCATGGTGAGACCTTTGGACAAGAAAATAGTATTGATAGGGGCGGGTAGCACGGCTTTTGGTACTCAGATGTTTTCAGACTTGTTCCTGAGCGAAACATTACCGGGATCGACCATTGTCTTGCACGATATTAATAGGGAGAAACTAGAAATCGTGCACGAGGTGATCGAGAAGGAGAATCAAATCCGTGATAATCCATATTCCGTGGAATGGACCACGGATAGGCAGGTGGCATTGCAGGATGCCGATTTTATCATCAGTTCCATTGAAATTGGAAACAGGATGGAATTATGGCGTTTAGATAGAGAGATCCCAAGAAAGCACGGCTCCAAGCAAATCCTTGGCGAATGTGGTGGACCAGGAGGGGCATTGCATGCGTTTCGCATCATCCCGCACGTGGTGGAAATCGTGCAAGACGTTGAGAAAATATGCCCGGGGGCCTTCTTCATCAACTTATCAAATCCCTTGGCGCGTGTTTGCTTGGCAATAAAAAGGGCAACAAAAAATCTCAAATTCGTTGGCTTGTGCCACCAAATCACCTTCCTGAATCGCCATCTCCCCCAAATGCTAGATAAGAAGTTGGAGCACCTCCGCTTTACCGTTGCTGGATTGAATCATTTCGGATTCCTTTTGGACCTTGTCGATACGAGCAAGGACAAGGACTTGATGCCGGAATTCAGCTTGAAAGCCATGAATTACTTCACGGAGCACGATGATAGGTTCGAGTTTTCCACCCTCACGCGGGAGCTGTACAGGCGCCTAGGATATTTCCCGCACCCCGGAGATAATCATATCGGCGAGTACCTGCAATTTGGCCACGAATTTACCAAGGATGCTGACATGGTAGAATGGATCGACCTGATGGATGAGGTGGGCCACGCAGCATATATCAATTTCAAACGATCCTACAAGCGCCTGCAGAAGGGGAAATACCTGAAACGTGGCATGATGTTGCGGATTCCATCGGGTGAGAGGGCTATTCCCATCATAGAAAGCATATGCGCGGATTCGAGTGGGTACGAGCGTTCTGTTAACGTCCCTAATGACGGGTTAATCGATAACCTTCCCCAGGACCTGATCGTGGAAGTACCTGGAACGGTGGACAAGGATGGTGTGCATGGCCAGCGAATCGGGAAGCTTCCTGCCAACATCGCGGCACTTCTTCGCATTGAAGCATCAATTCAGGACATATGCGTGGAAGCGGTTTTAAAACGATCCAAGGACTTGGCAATTGCAACCCTTGCCACGGACACCAATGTTGATACCTTCGAGATGGCAGAAGCGATTTACAGGGAAGCAATGGAAGTACAAGAGGATTACATGCCAAGCTTCAGTTAATGAAAAAACCGGCAGGATTCTCTTCAAATCTCATCATTTCTCCATGTTGTGCCAACGGATGTCACGGGTTTTCTTTTTCAAAACAAAGAAGGATCTAACTCGTCAAATTGAAAGAAGAAAGGTTTGAGAAACTGGTAATGGTAAGTGCTAAGAACACTCGCAATTACCTGGTGTACCGGTTCACCGGAAATGCTTTTCGTGCCGGGGAAGGACCCTCACGTGCGTGGATACAAAGGTGGTACCGCCGCAATGAAACCACGGTGTTACATGGTCCAGAAATGCATCCCTTTCGGGAAGCACCCCCGTGGAATCTCGGAACATGCGATGCAAAGCAAGGCAATGTTTTCCATTCCAATCACGGGGGGATTTCACCCCAGGGATTTCCTTCCATATCACCTGAAGCATGGTCGTCACCAGCACGACCGGTGAAGATCGCGCGGTGATTACGCGTTACTGCGTTCTTTCTCTCCCATTCGAGAGAGGGCGACCCGAGATCTCCTGCCGTTCCTGGGGGAACGGTAGAAAATCGAGACCGCATGAACTGACGATACAGCTTCTCGGTACTGGCATCTTTCGATGCTAGCAAGTAAACCTAGGGTGACAAGATCATATAGGCCGTCCTGATACCACATTATTACGACATTAATAAGGGAATAATAGTGTCGGTCCTAAAGGTCGCTTGGTTGATCATCCGAACGTCATACGAGCGTGCCACCATCCTGAAAAAATTTAATATACTACTCGGTCATAATTTCCCTCGAGGAAGAGGCACATGTCGTGTGACGATGGAATCGATCCGGGCAGGGTGGCCATGAAGGAAGCCATCAAGAAAACTCTCTTACAATTCGATGTTCTATCCAAGCAGCTAGAGGTATTGAAGAAAGATGCGGGTAACGGGGTCGAGAATCCCCTGGTCAAGCAATTGGAATCCGAGTTGTCCAAAATCAAGGAGGGGCAACAACAGCTGAAAGAAGAATTCGACAAGATGGAGGAAAATTGCAGGCGCATGATCTTGGATGACCCGGATAATAATGTTAAAAAAATCAGGAAATTATATGCAAAGCTCGAAGAAAAAGTAAAGGAGAACATGAAATACGTGAACATGGCAGATAAAATCAAATCCCGACTTTCACTTCTTCGTGGAAAATCAGGAACCACGTCTCAAGCCATCAAGGAGCAATATAAAAC
>WJJB01000012.1 GCA_014729935.1 Candidatus Bathyarchaeota archaeon
AGGTATAAATTGATGGCGAGTACGCTGGTTTTGCCGTCCGATGCCAACCACTTGAATTCCCCATCCAAGTAATCGATTTGCTCCCCCATGCCCCTCATGAAGACCACGGTATCAATGTTGAAACCATCCAAGATCTGTGGCAGCTGCGCGATGTGCCCAAACGGATCCGGCAGGTATCCAACTTTCATGCAATGGCCGAACTTACCTGCTATCTTGTCGCCAAGCAGGAGATTTCGCACGTGCGCCTCGGGTCCTTGCAGGAATTCATCCGGCAAGATGTAAAACGGGCCCACAGAGATCTTCTTCGAGGCAACCAATTTTCTCATTTTGATTTCCATGCTTGGCTTCACCTCCAAGTAATCCTCCAAGACAATTGTCTGCCCATCGAGCATGAAATTGTTGAACCTGTGATCCCTTTCCAAGATATTCACGAGCTTGTCAATTAACGAAACCAGCTGGAACCTGTATTCTTCAAACGCCAAATACCATTCCCGATCCCAGTGTGTATGAGCCACCAAGCAAAGGATGATATCTTGATTTTTAACTCGTTCCATGGATGTCATTCGATGAGAATCCAAATTAATACTTCCACGGGGTGACAGGCGATCCACTGCTCTTCAAGGCATCCTCGCTTGAATCAAGGAAGACCAAGGACATGATTGCCGCTTTCACGCCCCGGGAGAAACGATTGCGAAAAGCCACCACAAGGTTTTTTAAACCCGACGAACAACCAACGAACTAAGAACTAATATATAATGCAGTACCATATAGGAAAAAGAGGAATCATCATGAGCATCAAGGTTGCAATCAAGAAGAAAGCGCTAGCCATGGCATTTTTCACCTGCATGGCTGTGCAGGCTACTCTAGTGCATACTTCATTGACCGAAAACAGGACAAGTAATCAATTTGAACTGATCAAACCACCCGAACGTTCCGATACCGTCATTACCAAGACGTGGGAGGCTGAAGAAACCCTATCCGAATGGTGGAATGCAAACTGGCTGTACCGGAAGAAGATTACCATCACGGAACCTGGATTGATGGACAGGGATAGGGATCCAGTCGATGTGCACGTTGAATTTACCGGGGATGTCGCAAGGGAGCATAGTCTACGGATTGCGTACTTCGACAACTCTAGCACGTGGAATGAGGTTGATTCACAGGTGTGGAATGCATCCATGCACCAGAATGGCACGGGGCAGTGGTTTTACGATGCATGCACAATCACGTTCTTCCTGAATATCACCAAGAGTGACGTGGAAATTTACTATCTATATTACGATCCAATCATCAATACGCCACCTTCCTACACTGATCATATCAATGTCCGTGGAGTAAACTATGCTGGCATTACCGACGATACTTTGATGCCCACCTTGCAATATGTGAACGGGACAAATGTGCCGAATGTCGATGCATTCGAGATCATCGTGGATGGAGACACGGCAACACCCCAATCGGTTGTATGCCTCGTAGATACGATGCGCGGTGAATCTGATTGGGGCGGTCCATCATGTTCCATCGTGAGCGCCGAGTATAATGATGATGATGCCTTGAGCCTGTCGAACTTGCAATGGATGAGCCTTGGTGAAATGGCATTGGATGCCATTGGACACGATTCCATAACGAACGTGCCAAATGGTTTTTCCGGCTCGTTTCGTGCTAATGTTGGTCCCGATAATCCCGCAGAAGCTTGGGATGGTAACGGCCGAGTGCAAGTGCTTGATGATGGCCCCCTATTCACCCGAATCAAGATACAAACGACCGATGGGGCATACCAAGATCCCACGAGCGGTGATTGGTGGCGGGATGACCTTGATGGTGCGATCAGTGCCGATACAGTGTCAAGGGGAAACGGTGCCGCGGGTTACGTCAAGTACAACATAACCTATACCTACTTTTATAGGGGCCCTGCAACCTTTGTCAAGATTGAGCTGGAATTCGAGGCAAACCCCCAACGAGGAATTTCTGGGTATCCATTGAATGGCTACACCAATAACACTAACATGTATTTCAAGAATTACGGTGACTGGCCACACCTGATGCAATTCGTGTCGGCAGATTGGGATTATCCAACGAGGCAAAACATGAAATCCTGGTACGGGTCTAAATACGGCTACTTCCAAGAGGATATCGGCGAGCGAAGACGGGATTACCCCCTTGAACCGTGGACGGCATGGTGGGATAATTCTTCTGGCACGGATCCGACCATTGGGATGTTTGCATTAACCGAAGGTGTTGGTTGGGAGGTTCTGTCGCTGGCAGTGAATGATATCGGCAATAACTCTCTTCTACAACAAATATTGCCCGAGGGACATCAAGGTGACCAATTTCTCTTGGAAAACGGTTCCATCCTTTCATACGATTATTACATGCTTACCACCGCCCATGGCACAAATGATACTCAAGTGCGGGACATGACACGCCGCTTGAATGAACAGGTTGATGTGGAAGTAGGTGCTCCAGAACTCTTCGAACATAACTCCTTGTTCATCCATGTAAATGACATCGATGGTGCAACGGCACTTGGCACTAGCGTGAGAGTATTTGATTCTTCCATGGTAAAAGTGAACGATTCTCAAGTGAATTCAATCGGAAATGTGACCTTTCAACGGCTGCCAGATGATAATTATACCGTGGAGGTCTATTTCCTCACTGATAACTTGGCAAATGAGTACGTGGTTCAACGGGAGGAGATTGAATTAGACCATTTGATCAATCGAGCGGTATTCCGGGAATATACGTGTGACATGGCGAACCTGACATTGAACGTGGTGAACTGGGCTAATGCATCAGATTCCATTACTGGCGCCAAGATTCAGCTGCTAAATGCAACGACATCCGTCTTGGTAGAACAAAACTTCACCACGGACGGTTACGTAGCGTTCAGGTTATTCACCGATGGCTCCACGCAGTATAACCTTGCCGTGATCTATGGTGGAACTAACCGGACGATCAATGTGACATCACCCTACACCCTTTCGGGAAATACTTTGCTACATATCGGGGTGCAGATCGAAACCACGGCAATCACGATAGATAGCCAAGATTCCTCGGTACCATTTGGTGACGTGTATGATATGGAATTCTATTTTCATAAATCAGCAACCCCAACGGATTATATCGATGTTTCGGATATTGAGGTGAGCGATGATTTCAACAGTGGTTTTTGGACCGATGGCGTCGATTATTCCTGGTCATTCAATCCTTCCACCAATCTCACATCCTTGCAATTGTTTTCAGGATTTGGAAGCAAGTTAAATGACACCGGGCAATTCGAGGTATACCTGCACGTCAAGAATGATAGTGTTGAAACGACTATAGAAAAATTATTCGTGATCGTGGATGCCAAGGCAAGTGACATCCAAGTTCGCATTAACGGCACCGATATCACGGATTCTCTCATCTATGAGGTGAGCCAGAATGCATCGATGGATCTCCTAGTATATTTCATAGACAATCTCACCGTGTCCAACATCACGAATACCGCGACGGTCAACTTAACACATGGAACCGATACGTGGTTGCTCAGCCCATCGGGAGATGGATATAGCATCCTGATTAACACCAGCGATCTTGGAATACAAAGCAAGTATGTCTTTACATTGAGGTGCTCGAATCAATCCATGCAAACGCAGATATTCCGATTCACGGCATTTTCGACCGATGTGAACACCACCATCGAGACGCTCGTAAATGGACTGAATCAAAGTGCCTTGGGAGGGGAGATCGTGAGGTTGGGTGATACCATCAATTTTTCTGTTGCCTACGAGAACCTGTTTACGGGATCTCCCGTTATCGGAGCAACCGTCCAAGTCAGATACACGAATGACTACACGGGAACCACGGAGGTTCTGAATCTAGCATATGATGGGGGATCTCTCACATACACGACGAATCCAGGTGATCTCCTCCTGGATACGGCAATTTTCAAGCCACAATCGAAATTGTTCACCATAACTGCGGTTCGTGATGGATATGAATCGAAATCTGAAACTTTTCTCGTTTCCATCGAAAGAATCAACTCTTCAATGGACGTGCTCGTTGAAGGATTGAATCAAGAAGATTTAAGCGACGAGGATATTCGTCTAGGTGACGCGATTAATTTTTCGGTAGGATTCTGGGAAAATGGCACCATGACTCCCGTTCTAGGGGCAATGGTCCAGGTGCAGTACACAAACGATTTCACCGACAATTCCATGGCATTGAATCTCTCCTTCAATCCAGGTTCCAACAGGTACGAGAGCAATGCAACTGGCTTGCCCTTGTCCTTGTCCTCATTTACTTCCCAGTTCAAGGTGTTCACCATCGTTGCGATGAGTGATAGCTACGAGTGGCAAACCCAAACTTTCGTGGTGAATATCAAGCGCGTTGCAGTCATGCCAGAACTTAACGTGGAAGGTAATGTCACGGGGAATGATATTTACAAGAAATCCAACGAGAGGTTTACTTTCAGGATCAGGTTGGTGAATGGATTGGATAACACCAGTTTCGTCGATCTTTCGAACGTGTCTGTAAGCTTGTTTAACGAATACCTCGGGGAAATTGAATTAGAAAAGGAATCAAGCGGGGGTAATTTCACGGGGTATTTCTCTGCAGGCATCCAAGCCCCACGAAATTCAAGAGCCTACGAAATGAAAATAATTGTTGATGTAACCAATTTCTCGCTGGTCCAGCAATTCGAATTTGAAACAGATCCCATCACCTTGCACGTGCTTCCCCGTCAATCAGTCATCCCCGTCTGGGCGTTTTACTTGCTACTGGGAATTATAGGAGCAATGACCGTTTACTTCATCCTCTATCAGGTGCGTTTCAAGTACCCACCCATCATCAGGAAGATCCATGATCTCAAACGTTCCGTCTCTCGAGGGAAGAAAACATCCTCCATCAAGGAGCAAAAGGTCAAGAACAGGGAGGAAAACATATACGAGCTATATTCAAAGTCAATCAACACGTATAGTTTCTTGCAAACGAAGGACACGAAGTTCGCAGCAAAATCCGCAGGATATGCGCCACTTCCCGACGAGAGCATCGAACTCGAATTCGAGATGCCATCCCTAGATGGGGAGACGCCCGAACCCGGAAAGCAGGTAGCACCCAAGAAATTAAAGCGACCGGCTGCTCCTACCTTGGAAAAACCCGGTGCAAAACCTGTTACTGGTCCAGGAGAGCCAGCCGTGAAGAAAATCAAGCGACCGTTACCTTCAATCGGGAAATTACCGGAACCAGGCAAACCTGTTTCGAAACCGGCACCATCCAAGCCTGCTCCCGCACCGTCGGCGAAACCAAAAGCAAAACCAGTGTCCCTGCCAAAACCTGTTACCAAGCCCCCCGCAGAAAAACCCAGTGCACGCATGAAACCCATATCTACCGATAACTTGTACCAGCAACTGGTCTTGCTTGAGCAGAAGCGATACAAGGCAGAACGAAGCATCAGGGATCTGAATGCCAAGCACAACAAGGGACAAATCAGCGATTCAGAGTTTCAAGAATACGAGGAACGGCTCCGAGCTTCACTCACCAAGATAAAGGAGCAAATCACCGACCTGCGTCGCCGGCTTATCTCCCTGTAATTCTTTTTCTTACTTTTTAATTATTTCAAACTTTTTAACCTGTAAAAATTTATGATGGGAAATACCATGAAACTTTTAATTGTTAACGCCCATCCCGATGATGCTGAATTCACCTGTGCTTCCACGTGCCTCCAAGCCTTGCAGCTGGGCTGGAAAGTGGATGAGATCCTCATGACCAGCGACGAGTATGGTACACCACGGGATGAATTCAAGGGAAGGAGGATTCGCAGGATCAGGATGCAGGAAATGCGAGATGCAGCCAAGGAATACGGCACGGATGATGATGGAAACCCCCTCATTAACTTGATATGGTTTGGTGAGATAGATGGGTACCTTCCTTTCAATGCTAAGGTCCTCCAAGCGCTTGAACGGCTGATAGAAGACATCGATCCGGACGTGATCATTGCGCCGGATAGTTTCTTCTCACTGGACTTGCACCCGGATCACCTCCACACGGGTTGGTTGGCATACATTGCCGTGAAGCGCATTGATCCCGATAAAAGACCCGAGTTACTCTTGTACCATTCCTATAATACCAACTTCTTCATCCCGATTAACGAAATTGGTATCCAGGTGCGAGCGTGGTCAAGGCACCGCTCCCAGACTTCCCCGCTGAAGAATAAGATCCTCCTGCCCTTGAGGAAGTTATTCTATTTCATCAGACGCAGGAAAACCGGCCCCGTGATAGCGGAAGGATTCAGGCGGGTGCATTTCACCCCCGGTGAGAATAACCTCGTGCGCCCGATCCATCGAATGTTGTATCATTTCTTTGCAAGAAGCTTTGCTGGGAACTCACGGGAATATTACACCCCCACTCCGGAGGAATTGGGAATTCGCTAAAAAAGATTTAAGAAATGATGTCCCTTATACACGCAAGACATTTAGAAACAATTAGAGGACATGATACATAATGTTAAGATGCCCCGAGTGTGGTAGCGCCCACGTGCACCGCTTGGACATGCATTCGAAGGAAGCCAAGCAGGTGTTACACGACCTCCAGAAGTTTCAACGGGTGAAATTGCCTGAATACTTGCTGGATATTGAAAATCGAGATTACTTGGATAATATCACCATCTTGGTGTGCAGGCATTGTAAGAACTTGGAGATCATTGACTTGAAGAAGAAGGAAGTTATCCTGAAGACCAAATTCAGGAGCAAGAAGGAAAAAATAACTTCTCTTATCATCGGTTTCGGGGTATCCACCTTTCTCATCATTCTTGCACTGGAAATAACCTTGTATCTCGAAATTTCCGGGGCTATCGACATCCAGATACTTCCATTTACTACTTTTTCCCTTGACGTGTTATTGCTATCGGTGATACTCTCCATTGGGGCTATCCTTTTTTTCCTGGGATTGAGCCTCTTGCTCTTGCGCATTATGTCAAGGTATCCAGGACTTCTCAAGTTTACCTTCAGGTTCCACCGGATGGCATTTGGAGACAACAAGATGTATTTTTTCGAATACATGAGTGAGCGGGAAAAAACAAGCATGAAATCGACGGTTCTCAGGTCTTTCTATGGAACAGTGCTCGTGCTTGGCATTGCCATTCTCGTGATAGAAAATTTCCTCACCATCCCGCACTTGAAAGCCTATTTCTGGACAGCTTCCCTCATCACGATTTTCGCTGTTTTGATAGCCCTGCCCTTGATACAAATATTCCTGTACGTGTCTCCCTTGATTACCAAGGAGATCGACTTGTATTTTCACAACAAGAAAAATAGAATCGTGAAAAATGTGGGTGAATGGCTTGATAACTCGTTGCAATTCTTTGCAGCAATCGATATCGTTTTCACCCTCATAATTTTGCTGGATTCTGGCATGGAAATTGGCTATCTCATATTCATCTTGTGCTTGGTCCTCATCGTTTTCTCGTGGTTCTTGGTATTCACCGTCCTATTCAACACATACTACCATTCGGACTTGAAGAATCGCTTCAAGGAACACCTTCGGAAGGAGTATTTCATTCCCGTGCGAAAGGTGGATTTGGAGGCAGAATACCATTATTGCGAGAAGTGCGGGGAACTCTTGGATTTCGTGCATGACGATGCATGCCCCAAATGCAAGGCTGGTATATCGAAATGCGTGATCTGCGGGGACGTGCTCAAGTCGGAGCCTGGGAGCGTCCAGCTCAAGAAGAAAATCTCCAAGGAGGCAACGCTTTCCCTCAAGACTCAAATAATAAAGATGCAGCGCAAGCTCGACCCTGATGATGAGGATTTCGAACGTTCCATCGAGTGCAGGGAATGCGGGGCAAGAGCACATGTTGACGAATTTTACTCGTGGTTGAAGCTCCGTGGCACCTGTCCCGAATGCAAGAAGCGAATAAATGACGATGGCTATTATTTTTAGCCTTTTTCCAATTTTAGTGCGAGTTCGAGGAACTCCTGCGAAAATACATGCTTTCTGGGGAGCGATTGATTGTTTTGAGAATCATGAAAAGATAATAATACCACGGGACAAGATAGAAAACATGTCTGACGGAAGAAGTGATTTGGATTTCTTTTGCAAGTACGCGGCAATTTCAGCATTCATAGGATTCATCATCTTCTCTGTATTCGTGCTCGTATCAATCCAGTTGTACCCGTTTGGGTGGGATCCTTTTGATGACGCATTTTCTACAACAGGGGAGGTTAGGAATGGTAATTATGCTGCGGGGTTCCTACCCGCTGCATTGGCTCTTGGAAGTGGCTTGATGACTCCAGTGCTTGTCCTGTACCTAATTCAGGTCAAGAGGAATTTCAAGGAATACAAGCAATTCAATGCATTACTCGGATTCACCTTGAAAATCATTGGCATGGGATTCATGGTACTCGTGGCAGCCTTCCCGACGCAACCATGGGGGAAAACCCATGACTACATTGCTGTCCTGTGGCTAGCTGGTGAGTTATTTGGATTGTTGTTCATTTCTTTTGCCATGCTGGCTGGTAAGAAGGGTGAGAAAAAAGACCGGCTCTGGGGATTCATCCCGTTCATCCTGATCGTGGTTGCCATCGTGTTTTGGATACCATACATTCTCGAGACCTGGGATGGTATTGCCATACCAGAAATCGCATCCGTGCTTGCATTGTATTCCTACAACATTGCATTGTGGATCAGGGCATACATGGGTAACATCTCCATCGGGCGCGCTCGTCAATCTTGAGCCACTTTGGGTCGTAAATCATGTTTCCTTCATTTTTTCTTTCATGGCATGATTATCATGAGATTACCGTGGAAACCTGCTGCGAAAGGACGTTCTTTCATTTCATGTGTCGATATATCACGGTTCCTTGATAATAACCGACATGTAATGCAATATATTACATCGAACTGATGCATGGTGGAAGCAGCGACCCATTTTTCAACAATAAAACCCACCAGGCAGGGAAAACAATACGAATTTTTATTCAAAACCGTTCATAGTCTTGGAATGATGATGCAAATGAAAAAGAAACGGGTCATTATCATTGGTGGTGATGCGGCTGGATTATCAGCTGCTTCATCCATCAGGCGGTCTCACGAAGATTGGGACATCGTGGTCTATGAAAAGGGCAAGTACATTTCCTACGCGGCTTGTGGTATCCCTTATTACGTGGCAGATCTTGTACAGGATGAAAACACCATGATCACCATCACCCGGGAAACATTCTTGAGGAAACGCAACATCCCGGTGAAAATATTCCACGAGGTGCTGGCGGTCGATACGGCGGCTAAGGAGGTACACGTGGAGAATGTGAAGGCGAGAGAAGAATTCAAGGATACATACGACATTCTCGTGATTGCCACGGGGGCAACACCAAAGCTTCCCTCGATACCAGGTATCATGCATCCACGGGTATTCACCGTGCATGGCTTAGATTCTGGTATCACCATCAAGCAATTCATTGCAAGGAACAAGCCGGAATCAGTGGTGCTTATTGGTGCAGGATACATCAATTTGGAGATGGTCGAAGCTTGCCACGCTGCAGGGATCCCCAATATTACCATGATCAAGCGTTCTTCACGGGTGCTACCCTCCTTTGCGGAAAAAATCTCAAGCTTGGTGAAGCAGGAATTGGAAAAGCACGGGATTCCCTTGATTCATGGAAATCCAGTCACTCGCTTGGATTCCAGGGATGATGGGGGGGTAGATG
>WJJB01000101.1 GCA_014729935.1 Candidatus Bathyarchaeota archaeon
CATGGGATTCGATCCCACGCAGGTCTGATTCGATCAACACGTCCGCGCATATCTTCGCATCCTCCTCGGGAGTGCCAAGGGAGACGAATGTATCCTTCATGAAATTGTATATTGTGTCTACTGGCACGTGCCAAATTTTGTCATCCATGAGCTGTTCCTCCATCACGTGGAGACCCGCGATAAATAGGATCCCCTGTATATCGTATAACCATCTCTTGTCCAACAAGAAAAAGGTTTGGATTGTTGATCTAAACCATCTTTGCAATACTGATGCACCGGGCACGACATGATGGTGATTTGGGAAAATGATTCATGATCTTGGCAGCGTGGAAACCACCGGCTTTAGTTAGTCGGTGATAGTTGACAACATGGCTTTCAGCTTGGCAACCAAAGTGGAATCAATGGTTCCTGCAACTCGATCATGCCCCGTGCACACGGCTGATCTTACCCCGATGATTCCTACTCCTGTTCTTTTCAGGGTAGGAACATGCTCTATCTTCACCTTTCCCGCTAGGGCAACTTCCATTCCTCCATCCACCCCTGCATCGCAGAAAGCAGCCATCTCTTCCAATGTCATGAAATCAAGCAGGCTTTTCCCGTCCTTTATCGACGTGTCAACCATGACCACGTCACACCCTGCTTCCGAGGCTGGCTCGATTAACATCATGGGTGGGAGAGAGGTATTGATCCTTGATTGGTCGGCGTATCCAGCGGCTACAATCTTTATATCGTCATTCACATCCCGAGTAGCCTTAACCACGGCTGCCAGCAGGGACCGTGCTTGATGTTGGTCGCGGGGACCATGCACGCCGATCTTGATGTAATCGACACCAATACTGGCTATTCCAGTCGCAGCTAGAGATGCAGTCCCCGGCAGGAATGGCATGTCACCCATGGTTGCGCTAATTTCCAATTTGTCGGTACCCGCGTGGTCAACCATTGCTTTCATCTCAGCAATGATCCACGGAAAGTTGGCACCCAAGGATCCCTCATCTGGATTCTTGCAGTCAATGATATCGGCACCACCTTGAATTGCCGCCCTCGCGCCATCCACCGTCCGGGGCGATACGAGTAGCTTGATGGTCATGTTGATTCCTTCCACATGGTCATGTTGATTCCTTCCACATGCATATCGCGCGTGTTCCAAGAAAAGAATTTCGGTGCCGGGGAATTTATTACACCCGGTATTCTTTAGGTATCTTGGTGGCAGCAATGGATGTTGCAAGATCCTTGCGAGGTCCAATGGGATCTAGCTAGACATTACATCCCACGAACCAAGAGAGTGTTCTTGATATAGAAATGGAATCCGGTGGAAATCATGCTTAAGTTCACCAATTGTCCAAAATGCAATGCCAGGATAGAGGACCAACCTGGTACACCGTGTTGGAACTGCGGGTTCTTGATACCAAGCGAAAAGGTTGGTGAAAATGCTGGAATTGAGACACCCGGTGAACAAGTGGAAGGAATGATGGAGCAGGAAATTCAAACGCTGGATGACACCGCGGGCGTGAAGGCAGGGTACTTCAAGCCTTGTCCCAATTGTAATGCCAACGTGGAATATTTTTCAGTGAAATGCTGGAATTGCGGAGTCGTGCTCACTCCCACTACCATTGATGGGGAGATTCCCATCGATTGGGATACAGCGCCAAAGAAGGAAATACCTTTCGAAGAGATTGCATCTAAACCCCCAGAATCCCCAAAAAAACAAGGTATTGCAGAGAAAATCATCAACGTGTTCAAGCCCGATTACAAGGATGACTATTCGACCACTCACGAGGAAAAGCAGGAAGAACGAAGACTTAAAAAGAAAAGGAAATTGATCCTGTTTCACTGTCCCAGGTGCGGGGAATATTTCAAGGTACTCTTCAAGAAGGTGAAAGAAAACGTGAAATGCCCCGAGTGCAAGACTGCCAGGATGAAAATTTCCTATTTTTGCACGAGATGCAAGAAATCCAAGGAATTCTTCACCCTGGACAGGCACGTCTGCGACCAATGCAAGCTCGACATGATTCTCGATCCGAATTTCGAGTGATGGATGGGATTGTTTCTTGAAGGATCCCCGAGAAGCAAGCAGGGAGTAATCCTTGTGGAGTAAGCTTAAATTCCCGTGCTGGTAGATCCTTAATGTAGACCATCCATATCCATAACCTTGGTGAAACAACATGGGAAGGAAAAAGCAAGATGTTGGCAAGAATATCAGGAAAGCCCTTCTCTCATCGGCAAAGGGTTTTGTGCAGGAGATAGCGGATGAATATGAAGGACTCGAATACACCCAGGCTGCTGATACCTTTATCATGGAGAATTTAAAGGAAAAACCAGTGGAAATCGATTTGCAGAGGGATGGGAAATCCTTGCTCGAGGCAAAAATTCTCTGGATCAGTCAAAACGGAGAGGGAGACGTTGTCTTGTACTTGGATAACAAGCGATATCTTTACCCAACACCAGATACCGTCAAGAAAGCAGTCTTCCACGAGCTCAAGAAAGGGCAGGGATACATCATTATAGAGACTACATCGGACACTGCCAAATGCCTCATTTGCGGGAAACCAATCGAGATCTTCGATGAAGCCGATTCCTGCCCAAGCTGTGGAGCATTATCCCATTCAGTGCATCTCGATGAATGGGTGCGAATGAAGAAGGATTGTCCATCCTGCGGTGCCAAGCTTTCCATGCGGGAAGACGGTACCATCATGCTTGCTGCTTGAATTGAAAATATCAGGAAAATCTCAGTTGGGACGTTATTTCTACCTTGAAACACCAGTTTCATTCTCCACTTGTTTTCTTGCAGCCATAACTCGTGTCATTTCCTAGATCGCATCATTCCTTGTTATCGCTACATAGTATTTGGAGAGCGGGGACCACGTGAAGCAAGTTTATATGTTTCGAGCTTTACCTACAATCATAATCTAAGAGGTAGGAAAATGAATGAACGCGGGTAGCAGGATGCTGGATCAAGTGTCCGGAATTTCCAAGCAAATAGTCAATTTCATTGCAATCGCGTTAAAAAAAAACATCGCGAACATCCCGTTCGGCGTGAATTTCGATATCACGTACAACTGCAACCTTAGGTGCGAGCATTGTTATTACTGGACCTCGGTGAAGGCACTTGGCGTGAAACCATGGGAACTATCGGACGAGCAATGGAGGGAAGTATTCAAATATTATTCAAGGCTCGGGGTACAGAATGTGTCCCTCACGGGCGGGGAGCCAACCTTGCGCATGAACATCATCAAGGAAGCTCACGAGTATTTCAAGGGGGTTCAAACTGCCACCAATGGATTGCGCTACATCCCCCCCGAGGTCCAACCAAGAGGCATCTGGCTCTCCATTGATGGCCCACGGGATGTACATAATAAGATCCGGGGA
>WJJB01000102.1 GCA_014729935.1 Candidatus Bathyarchaeota archaeon
CTCTAGATTTCTCTTCGTTTACCCGGTAAGAGCCATACATGAGAAAATGCAGCTTGAAAGACTTCTCCTTGAACTCGAAAAATAGATTCTTGCCAATAGAATGGATTCGCTTGCAAACTTGATGCAGGAATTGTTGCTTGTTTACCTTGGCATTCCCACCTGCATCTAGTAGTACCTGTCCCACGAAACCTTGAATGGCCAATGCCACGATCTTAACAGGAGGGCCTTCCACTGACGCATATCACCTTCACGGGTAGTTTCATGTAAGTCAACTATAGATTCCCATCCAAATTTTCTTTCTTGCAATCCCCATGGGTTCGCATTCTCAGGGGGTTTTCCCGGACAAAACTGCGCACGCTTGTAAATCCATGCGAGGAAGAAATTCGTCATGCTTGAATCAAAATGACCGGATACGGCAAATACAATACGAGAAATAGTTAAAAAATTCACGATGAGTATATGGGTGAGCATGGCATTTTCAAGAACCTTGCTCAATCCAGCTCTGTTCTTCCCTCGCGAAGCACGCGGTGAAGTATCTTCCCGATGCGACTTTTCGGGATCTCGTCGATGAATTCCACCGTGCGCGGATACTTGTATGCAGCCATATTTTGCTTCGCCCAACCTATGATGTCTTTCTCGGTAACTTTACCCTTGAACCCGGGCTTCAGCACTATGTATGCCTTGATGCTTTCCCCCGCAACCTCGTCCGGGACGCCAATCACCGCACATTCAAGGATCGCCTCATTCTCGTAAAGGAGCGCTTCTATCTCGGTCGGATACACGCTGTGGCCTTTATACTTCAACATGTTCTTCAGGCGTTCCTTGATCACCGTATATCCTTCCTCGTCAAGCAATGCGGCATCGCCGGTGTATAACCAGCCATTCCTGATGGTCGCCGCGGTTTCCTCCTCCTTCTTATAATATCCCTTGAAGACCTGTGGACCCCTCACGCACAATTCTCCGATCTCGTTGATACCAAGCACCTTGGTTCCCGTCTCGAGATCCACGATTTTCATGTCGGTATTTGGACACGGGAAACCGATGGTACCGCTCTTGGAACGACCTGCAAGTGGATTCGCATGGGTCAAGGGACTGGCTTCGGTGAGGCCATAACCCTCTCGCAATTTTGCCCCCGTTAACTCCTCGAACCGGTCCTGAACGTCCTTGGGCAAGGGACCCGCGCCCGAGAAACAATATTTCACGCTCCCAAGATTGGCATGCTCCACGGCCTCGTGGTTGTTGATGTTGTTGTACATCGCTGCGACGCCAGGGAAGATTGTCACCCCGTGTTGCTCGATGGATTCTATGAGCTCCTCGGCATCACGGGGGTTCCCGACCAGCACGAGATTCGCGCCTAGCCGGATGCCCAAGTTCATGCACACCGTCTGCGCGTAGATGTGATACAGGGGAAGGGCGGTGAGGAACACTTCTTTTCCTTCATCCTTTTCGGGAAACAGGGCCACCATTTGCGAGACGTTAGCAACCAAGTTGCGGTGGGTGAGCATGCCACCCTTTGGAAGGCCGGTGGTTCCGCCAGTGTATTGGAGCACGGCGAGATCCCGTTCCGTATCGATGGCCACGGTGGGCGGCTCGGGATCGTGCTTTATGATGAGATCCTCGAGGTACAGCGTGGAACCATCCGGAGCCACGGGATTCGCGGCTACGGGGTCAGGCTCGAACCAGTTTCCCAGGTTGCTGGTGATGACGTGCTTCACTTTGGTGCCGGACAGGTCAATGTTCTCGTAAAGTCCGTCAAATCCCTCCCACTTGATGAGCGCCCTTGCATCCGAATCACCCAGCTGGTACTTGATCTCCAATGCCTTGAACAGTGGAGACAACAATGTGGCAACGGCACCACACCTGAGTATCCCAAAGTAGGCGGCGACCAAAGGGGGTACGTTGGTGAAATGCAACGCGACGGTTTCACCTTTTTCGATGCCGAGAGCAACAAGCGCGTTGGCTATCCTGTCGGCAATTTCATCAAGCTTCTCGTAGGTAAGAGGCACGTTGTAATAAGTCGTGGCCACATTATCGGGAAATCGCTTCGCGGCGTCACGAAGAAGGGAATCGAGTGGAATATCAGGGATATCGATCACCTTTGGGACATTTTCAGGCCAGTATTGATAATACGGCTTCTCCGGTTCCGTCATCTTGATGGAACATATTGACCTGTCCGAATAAAAATGCAATGGCTATTTTGAATTATGGCACCGGCGCGCTGTACGGCTCGCCCTAGCAACCCTGTAGCCCGCAGGAAGGTGTTTCCCAATCGCGAACAACATGACCAGCACTTGGAATTGAGATCCCAGTCTCGACACGGATTCGGTGATATTATAATTCACGCTCGTGTCTAGATAGATCAACCACACAAGCAATGGCTCCACGGGAAACAAGCCGGCCACGAGGGACAAGATGCTTAAGCACTAGCTGATAGGAGGGCCTTCCATGAGAGAATATCACTTCCATGAGTAGTTTGATTCAAGTTAAGTTTAATATCTCCATCCAATATTTCTTTCATACAATACCCATGAGTTCGCATTTTCAGGGAGTTTTCCCGGATCAAACTGCGCACGCTTGTTAACCCACGCGGGGAAGAAATCTGTCATGGTTGAAAACCAAGGAAAAGTGTTCATCAAGGCAAAGGCGTTGAAAACTATCATCCTGTTTGCCAAGCGTTACGCCAATGAAAATATTCCAGAATACGATTGGAAGGAGGTGTACGGGTTTCTGATTGGCAGGATAGTGGACGGAGACGTGCACGTGGATTCCGCTGTTGCCATGACTTCCGGTGAAGCAACCGAAGTCGTTTTTGATACGTCACATTACTCCAAGGCATGGGAGCTCGATAATGAAATCGGCCAAATGAACAATAATTCCTTCGTGTGTGGTTGGTGGCACACGCATCCTTTCAAGAGTAACCCGAATTCCATCTTTCTCTCCTCCATCGATGTCATGAATCATCTTGGTTTCCAAGGACCAAATCCCTTGGCAATTGCACTCGTCCACGACCCGAGCAAGGTGAAATCCACGGAAATCCCATATGGAATCAAGGTATTCCGGCTCACGCGAGCCGATTTCACTGAAGCGGAAATTGATGAACTCGCACTTGACTTGAATCCCGAGGGCACCACGAAATCCGACCCCGATAATGTCATATACGTGGA
>WJJB01000103.1 GCA_014729935.1 Candidatus Bathyarchaeota archaeon
GTACAAGAAAACGGGGGCAAGATTACTCTTTCCATCAATGCATTCATTCCCAAGATGGGCACGCCGTTCATGTTTCACACGCGCAACTTCCAGCGGAATCACTTCGGGAAATTCAAGAAAAGGTACAAGAAGTTCGTGGGAATCATGAAGAAATTATTGAAAGGGAACGTGAAAGCCATGTCCATTCGGCTTGCCAGGATCCAAGCTGCGCTTTCCTTGGGAGGAACGGAAATCAGCGGGTATCTCGATGAAGGGCCAGTAACGGATGGTACTCCCAGGGTTGCTCGCATTCCCGAAGACGTTGTGGAATCCATTCTCTTGGAGATTGAACAGTTTCAAGACAGGGAAGAACTTCCTGGTCATTTTTCTTGCGTGCTCCCAACAGGATTCCCGTACTTGAAAAAGCAATGGCTCGACGCGAATGAGGGCATTCCCGTGAAGGCATGCTCCGGTTTCGAATGTGATGCATGCGATGCATGCGGGATTTCAAGGCACGAACCAGGTACCAATTCAAACCGTGAAATATTTTGAACAGACCGAGCAATTGTAAACGGCGTCCTCCTCGATCCATTTCAAGAACTGTCCCTTGCAACTGGGACAAATAATCGGTCCCTTGAATTTCTTCTTGCTTTTCTCGATTTCCTGGACCATGTTGCTGCCAGGTGATTTGAAATAGCCCAGTTCGCATTTTTCACAGTAAAAACGCAAAATCTTGTCCCCCTTGTTAATCTTCTGGAGGTAGACATCTTCAATTGACCGGCACTTCGGGCACTTGGGAAGCACCTTCATGATGGTGCTCGCGGTTTGCGGGTTTTCCAACGCCATGATGATCAGGTCATCCCTGCCAGCAAGGTAATTCGGGAAATAATCTAGCATGGATTTGAGCAAGCCCCCGGTGCTCCGCTGGATGTAATTATGCTGGTCCTTCAATCCTTTCTCGATCAGGTCCAAGCCCAAGGTTTCAATGGTTCTCGGGTTTGCCTCGTAGGCTGCTACGAGAATCACGTATGCGGTGCTACGGATCTCGTTGTCCGACGATTCCGCCAATTCCCTGATGATATTAAATGCCTTGCCGGAGTACAATTCTGGTCTCTCGACAGAGATGTTTTTCAATAAACCCGTCATCTTGTACTTGAAATCATCATCCTCGGCATTTTGCAATAATTCTATCAAGATTTCTGGCTGTATCTTGAAGATTTCCTCGATCTCCACATCCAGTCCGCTTTCCAGTATCTCGATCACGGTTTGTCGAAGCAGGGGACTGGTGGGATTCTCGTGAACCAAGTCCGCCAGAACCACCATCGCCTTGAAATAATCCTTTCTATCCCTGTACAACTTGTTAAGAGAAATGTAGGCGAGGTCGCAGCTTTTATCGAGCTTGATGGTTTGTTTGAAACTTTGGACGGCTTCCTTCTTGAACATGCATGCCTGTTGAATGAGCCCTTGTAATTGCCAGGTCAGTGGATTGTCCGGATGCTTTTCAAGTGACTTGATAATCCATTCCAATGCTTTTTCATTCTTACCAGCCGCGAAAAGGTCTTCGGCTTTCTTCTTGAACTTCAATGCTTTTTCAGGGTCCATGGATGCAGCACGTTCCATAATTTTCAATAAAGGACGCTCGCTTACTTATCTAGATTCCATCAAGTTAAATAGATGTGATGTTCCCATGCATGTCAATCTGGAGGGAAATCAAGTTCCCATAGTCGTTCCAAGGCGGATGCTTTTCTTCGCACCACACCCCGATGATGAACTATTGAGTTGCGGGGGCACTATCTTGAAGTATTCGGAGCTCGGGACTGAGATCATCGTTGTTTTGGTAACTCAAGGTCTGGGAGGCTATGTCAAGGAGGAAGATAAAGATTCCATCGCAAAAGTGCGCGAGAACGAGTACAGGAACGCAACGAAACACCTTAATGTTGATGAAATCATCAACTTGAAACTAGATGAGGTGCAAGTAAACCGGGAGAACGTCAAGCTCTTCACCAACATCATCAGGGATCACGAACCGGATTTGATATTCTCGCCACACGTGTCAGACACGCACCGTGCGCATCGTGCAACTGCTGAGCTGGCAAAAGAAGCTGTGTACCACGCCGTGCACGGGAAAGCATACGGCGGCCACGAGAAGAATGTTCGTCCGAAGGGCATGTATTGTTATGAATCCCCATCCAGGAAATTCTTCTACGTGGATGCAAATGTCTTTGCGATTGTTGATATTTCCAACTTTTGGTTAAGAAAGGTGGCGATTTTCAACCACGTGTACGAGAGCCAGGGGGAGGTCCTGGAACGCATCATCACCTGGGCAGAAAAAACCGCAAAACTCAGGGGAGAAGAGATTTTTTGCGAGTATGGAGAAGCGTTCATCCCGGATACCGAATATTGCCCGCTAAAGATATTGATCGTGTAGGGTGGTGATGGGCTCATGATAAATCATATTTGGTTTGCAACGGGTAATGATCACAAGTTCTCTGAGGCTAGAGATTTCTTGGTCCAAGCGTTGCCAGGATTGCAACTGGAGCAATGCAAGGGGGATTTCCCGGAGATACAAGCCAGTTCGTTGGAGGAGGTTGCACGGTACAAGATACAAGCGGCGATGGATGCATGCCCTGGTAACTTGTTCATTGAAGATGCCGGGCTATTCATATCCTGCTTGCATGGATTTCCTGGAGTGTACTCGTCCTATGTTAAGAAAACGCTGGATTGTGACGGCATCCTGAAACTCTTGGGCGATAAACAAGAAAAAATACAACGCGTAGCCTATTTCGAAACATGCACCTGCGTTTTTCTTGAAGAAATGCAAGAAATTCACATTTTCAAGGGTAGGATCGATGGACACATCGGGTTCAAGGAACGGGGTGCACGAGGTTTTGGATTCGATCCAATCTTCATTCCCGATGAACCTGCAGGAAACGAACTCACCTTTGCCGAGATGACACCCGTTCAAAAAAATGCTGTGTCGCATCGAACCCGGGCATTGAACCACTTCAAGCAATGGTTATTGCAGTCGCATTCACCTTGAACGGACAAGAAATACCTTCCTTCAACCTTAGCCTTGATTTTTTCCTTTGAACTACCACGGTCTAAATTAAACTAAAGAACGTGGTCTTCTTTCGAAATTAAAGATGAAAGAAGTCCCTGGCATTCATGCCGGGGTATTTCTTAGAAACCTGCGAGGTGGAGATGATTGGGATTCACGTAAATGTACCCATTTTCATACTCCCTCATCCAGGCGGTTCCACCTTTCCCAGACACCTTTCTCATGGAACCAAGTGCATCACCGAGTTCAATATTGAAATATTCCGGGTAAGCATTGATCTCGTCCCGGACGGTAGAGATGGCATATCCCACGATTCCATCCCGTGGGTAGTAGCCGGGATGTGGTTGGAACACGAGATTGGTGGCATTATTGGGTTTCGCCATGAGGTACGTCGCCAACCCGTATTCCAGTGCCCTGGTCGCTCCAGGTTCGTACCAGCACGCCCAAATATAGGATTCATTCCTGCGGGCAATCAAGTTAGCGTTTTCCACGATTTGCTTCCAATTCATCGACTCGTAAAACACCTGTAATTTTCGATCATCAACAGGTCCACCATACGGACCGGACTCACGGGCTTGATCTCCTGCACGAAACGCCAATTCCCCCCAAACACCTTGCTGGTATACCTGTGCTTCCTGCCAAAATGCTTGAGTGATGATTTCCACGGACATGGTTGAATCGACTCGTTCGAGCCAATCATAGCACGTTTCGGTGATTTGTTCAACCGTGGAATAATCCGCAAGTTCCCCTACACTAGTATCCCAGTACCCGCGCCACATGACTTCATCTATTGCCACGCCGTCTGCATGATAGAGAATAGCTCGATTTTCGTATATCTTCGCGAAATATTCTGCCCATTCATCATTCCCAAGGTCCATCAAGTGCCACGGGCTCGAATTGGAATCCCGTCGAACACCAACTGCTTCAGTTCCGTTATTGAGTTTCACGGTCCAATCATGCATGGTTTCGTTGAATCTCACCCGGGGGTAATGCGTGTTCCCCCACGACCCATTACTGTACGGCGAGGCTGGATCTTCTTCCAGGGAGGTTGCAAACGCCATGTAATAGAAGCGTGCAAGTGGATTGATGGTCTTGATGGCCATGATATCAGCAGGAGTGGTTATTGCACCACAGGTTCCCAAGGAAAACACGTCATTTGTAGTCGCAATCCAATTAATGGCATCGGTTTCCGTGATATCCTCACCATAACCATAATAATATCCACCAAGCCTAATGGATTTCCCAGGCCGAATGATTTCACCGTGAGGGGCACCGGAAAATCCTAGATCCTTGAGGAGTATTTTACCCGTGGTGGGTGCCAAGCTGATACTAGTAACGGGATTTCCATGCACGTCATACGCTTGAGTTGGAATGTTAATCTTCACGTTGAAATTAGTTTCGGCAAAGAGCACCCCAAGAAATACTGGCGAGGAAATCATTACAACAATTGGAGCAATTTTGAGCTTTTTTAAACCGGGACGGGTTCTTTGGGACTTATTGAATAGCTTGTTCCATTTTCTCCTACCTTGGGAAGCCACGGAAGCCATGTAATCACCGTGAACGGTGACCGGAATCGAAAACACCACGCTGATCAAGATCAACAACACTCCCACTAACAGGTACACGGGATTGTTATCCATGATGTATTCTAGCTCGTGTCCAACGCCACCACTCACGGATGAGAGAAGTACCAGTAAAAATATTGCTAAGGCCATGCGGGACTTGCGCGCTGGTGGATCATGGTTCCAAATCCATGCGAGCTCACCAATCGCTATTCCAGAAGCAATTCCCGTCAAAAGGAGCATCCACCAAGCCGTGAAGTACGATGTATTGCTTAGTACCAAGATATAAAGGACCATCATTAAGGTGCTTGACCCGAGTGCCCTTGACCTGCGCCGAACCGGGTTCAACCCGAAAAATAACAGGCCGAGCAAGAATCCGACAATCCAGATCATTCCCCATCTTGATTCTAATCCAAGCCAGCCAGTTGACATGAAAATCAATCCCATGAAGAAAATAAGCAAGTTGCTCATTACTTGTAATGGTTTGAGGCGACGGGTGGACCGAGGTAGGGGAACGGTTGAAGACCGTTTCCACCGAATGCCGAGAGGCTTGCGCTTGTGCTTTTTAAAAGATTCCCGAGTGTATAATAACCTCCTTGCCCTTTCGGGAATACCAATGGCAAGGAATACGCTCACGCAAGCATACAGCAGGGGTTCCAACTCGAAGAGCGAGCTCGTGGAAAAGCCTAGTAATAACGCCACGCAAGTACAGATAATGTATTCCCACCAACTATAAGAGTTGTGAGACATTTGATGGGTTGGTAGCGTTCCTGAAGCTGCTTGGTGATTCACCCAAGTCAAGAGGTCAAGCATGAGGGAAGCAAACACGCAGAGCATCGTGATACCCAAGACGAGTACTGCTTGAAAGGAATCAGGATCAACACCCAACCATGAAATATAACCTGCCAAGGGTACCAAGAAAGCATTCGTAACCGTGAAAACCAAGGAGACCTTCACCATTCTCTCATGGGGAAAAAATGCCAAGAACATCGCCAGGAAACACCCGGGAATAATGGCAATGGTGATAACGAGGGTTATCCCGGCTAATCCTGCACTGAAAAACTCGTGGACTATCCTGGGCACGAGGAAGATGATGATCAAAACATGTGGTGCGAGGATTATCCCTTGTTGTAAATTATCTCCAAGCCTGCCGTGATTTCGTTCAACAATCATGTAATCATATCCAACTACGTGAAATTGGTAGATTCTATTGGGACTTTCTTGGGGGATTCTCGGGGACTAATGAGAATGACCAAGAGTAATAGTACATGGTTTCGTTTCAGCATATAACTATTTTCAAATTTTGTCTCAATTTCCGGATCAGCTGAGGAGATATGAATAATCGTCATTGAGAATGATAATATATGATGGATGCAAGCTTCAAGGTGAAAGCGTCAATGAGACCATGCAAGGGTGCAAACATTGGAATCCCGTGAACCCGGTAGTGCCAAGAGCCATTGTGAAATATGCGGGACAACCTTGGAGAGCAATGAGGCATATACAGTGGTAGGAAGGGATGTATGTTGGAAATGCCTGATAAAACGTATCCTACCGCTCTTTGGGGCTTTACTGGGGATGCTTGTCTTGATATTGCTGGCAATACCGTGGTAGATGATGGGAAAGGTAACGAGGTTGTTTTCGGGAAAATACAGGAAGAAATTCTTCCTGAGGAAGTTCTTTCCTACATGCTTGTCCATCTTTTTCAGTTGCCTAGTGATTTCTGGTATAATCTTTGATTCGACTAATCCGTCGGGCTATTCCCTGGTGGAAAATCCCATTAGTGACCTGGGAAATCCCGTACTCAACCCGTATGGCTGGTTTTTTTTCAGTGCTGCCTTTGTTTTTTTTTCCATCATTCTCCTTCCCATGTACATGTTTCTTTACCAGCGATTGAAAAAAATGGAGTCAATATTCCCGAAAATTGGCATCATTTCAAACGTTGTATCCTCCATCGGCATGGGCATGCTCGCATTTTTTCCCAACAAGATACCTTCCCTCGCGCTTCATGGGCTTGCTGCATTATTGGCCTTTGGAGGAATTTGCAGCGGGATCATCTCATCTTGGATCGCCATCGCCCGGGATGCATACATCAAGGCCCGGCGCGAGCGTAGAAAAATCATCAGCTTGGCTATAGTTAGTATCTTTGTATTGCTTATATTCATCACGGTTACTGGTACCACCGAGCTTGTTTTCAGGGACCTGTTCGGGGAGTCCAAATCATGGTTCCTTGCCTTCTCGTTTTGGGAGTGGATGCTCTTCTTCGCCATCAGCCTTCAAATTGGTTTCATCATCTTCATCCTACCTGATCACATGGAGGTCAATTACTTGCACGATTCTAAGCATTACCTGGATGCATGATATCACCAATCCATTCCCCATAACCTGGCACATACACGTCTAGATATATCGCTAGGTATATCGCCAGGTATATCGTTCCACTCGAAATAGGGGTCAGTAAAATGGGTTTTAGAATATGCTAGAACACATTGTAGAAATTCTTTAAATGCATGGAAGATCATACATGTATCATATCAAGGGATTACCACGGTATTGCCTTCATGGCGGATATGCGAGAAGGATGCTCTAAAACTGCGGAGTTTGGAGCATGACCTGATAGCTGTTCGATGTGCATGTGATCCCGGTACTACCGGGATATCGTGCATCTAGTAATACCGGCGTAATGCTTGTAACCATGACCGCGTGGTACATGGTGCGGTTCATGGATAATGATATATATTGGATGCGTGAAACAAGATGGTTAACACTGTAGGCATGTTTGGTAAATTCCTCAGGAAGGAAGCAGGATTCTGGCGGATCAAGTCCCAAGGAAACGGGATGATATGTTATTGCAAGCATAATGCCAAGTACGGCGGTATTTACGCGTACATTGAGCCTGGTAAGAATGGCGTTAAGATCATCACGGGGGGAAAATCACGGTTTTTCGATAACTTTGGTGCCCTCACCGATTTCTTGAACAAGCTCGAGGAAAACTCGGAATCTAATTTCAATGGATTGGTGCGCGCGTTGTACAGGAACACGGGCACGAAGGTCATGCGAACCTTCGCCCTGTGATCCATCCATTCTTTTTATCCGTAATTGCGGAAGAAAACGCAGCCCCTTCAGTTGGGGGCATCCTCGCGTTTCTTCACGGTTTTAAATCCACGGAGCACTTCCTGATTCATGTACACCAAGGAATTGGGTTCGATATCTTCTGAAATCACGATATTTGGTCCAATGATGGTATTCGCCCCGACGCTTACCCCCGGTTCCAAGTTCACGTTGCACCCAACGTTCACGTTATCTCCACAAAGGACACCCAGTTTTCGCATTCCCGTGGAGACACGCCTGCCATTATCCAAGATCTCCACGTCTTTTTTATCCAAGCGCAAATTAGCAGCTATTGTTGCCGCCCCGAAATTCACGTTTTCGCCGATTACGCTATCTCCAACGTAACTCAAGTGGGAAATTTTCGTGCCGTTCATGATGATGCTTGCTTTCACCTCGCAAGCATTTCCAACTCGACACCTGTTTCCGATGAATGTATTCGGTCTCAAGTAGGTATTTGGACCAATGTCACAATCATTCCCGATGAATACGGGACCTTGGATATACACGCCGCTCCGCACGAGGGTATTCTCGCCGATGAAGACGTCACCCTTGATATGCACGTTCGGTTCTATGGTGCCCAGAATTTTTTTCTTGATCTTTGAAAAGTAATGCTTGTTTGCATATAGCAAATCCGAAGCTCTACCGATATCTCGCCACCAGCCATCCTTGATATCATGCCCAATTACTGTCCTTCCATCATCGATCAGGATCTGGATTGAATCTGTTAATTCGATTTCACCCCTCGGGCTCAAGCCAGTATTATCTATGGCATCGAAGATGATTGGCTTGAATATATATATACCCACGTTCGTCAGCTTGGAGTCTGATTCGCCTGGTTTTGGTTTTTCGACTATCCGTTGAGCTTTTCCACTGTCATCTAGCTCGATCACCCCGTAACGAGATGGATCATCGATTTCAAGCAGGGCAAGAAGGGCATCTGGGTTTTCCTCGTTGTATTGTTTCAATATCCCCTTGATGGTGGCTGCATCATACTGGAGATCGCCATAAGTGAGCAAGAAGGAATCGTCACCAACGAACTCCCGTGCAAAACTTGTAGCTATACCAGTCCCCTTGCCCAGGGAGAAATCCTGCTTCACGTACTGGATGTCAAGCCCGAGAGCGCTACCATCTTCGAAATAATCCATCAAGATCTCCCGCTTGTAATTAACCACGAGAAGAATCTCTTCAATTCCCGCTTCTTTCAACTCACGCAAGGTATGTTCCAATAATGGACGTCCTGCCACGGGGATCATGTGCTTGGAACGCGTGTGGGAAAATGGATAGAACCGTTTTCCCAAGCCAGCAACTAGTAAAACCGCCTTCATTTTCCTACAACTTCGTGGACCGTACTCGGGTGCCACGTGTGATGAAAGGTACCAATACCTTTAAATCAATGGGAGTCCATCGTTCCAACTCCAAGGGAAAAGTTCATTTGCTTCGGGGTGAATATTTGCCATGATTGAAATGGTACATTATTCCGATATCGGCTTGTCCAACCAAGTAGACATGATGCACCAGGCGTTGGAAGGGAAGTATGCCATTCCCGGGTATAACATGAATAACATGGAGCAGATGCAAGCCATCCTCACGGCATGCGTGAAATCACAATCCCCGCTCATCCTGCAAGTTTCAAAGGGTGCCCGGGAATACGCCAACGAGACCATCCTGCGATACATGGCTCAAGGGGGCGTGGAATACGCGAACGAGATGGCCGACGAGCTGGGCTTGAACCCCATCCCCATCTCATTGAACCTTGATCATGGCAGCTCCTTCGAGCTCTGCAAATCTTGCATCGATTCAGGATTCTCGGCGGTCATGATAGATCGCAGCCAGGACTCAATTGAGGAGAACATCAAGATCACGGCGAGAGTGGTGGAATATGCCCACCAGTTTGACGTGAGCGTGGAAGGCGAGCTTGGTGTCTTGGCAGGTATTGAAGACGACGTGGTGGCTGAGAAAACAACCTACACCCGCCCAGAGGATGTAGAGCGATTCGTTGATGGAACGGGGGTTGATTGCTTGGCGATTGCCATTGGCACGAGCCACGGAGCCTATAAATTCAAGTTAGCTCCGGGTGAGAGCCCACCACCACTTAGGTTCGACATCTTGGAGGCAGTTCAGGAAAAGCTCCCGGGGTTCCCGATCGTGCTTCACGGCTCTTCATCAATTCCACCAAAATTCGTGGATATGATCAACAAGTTTGGTGGAGACATGGAAGGTGCCGTAGGCGTGCCCGAGGAACAACTCAGGAAGGCAGCCGGAATGAACGTCTGCAAGATAAACATTGATTCTGATGGAAGGCTCGCTGTCACGGCAACCATACGTCGGGTCATGGCGGAAAAGCCATCCCTGTTCGATCCCAGGAAGTATCTCGGCCCAGCCAGGGAAGCACTTGCCGAGGAATACATTCGCAAGAACAAGGAAGTGCTTGGCTCGGCGGGAAAGGTATAATCCCTTTTCTTTTCATCGCATTTATCCGTCCATGCGAAAGAAAACTATCTCCTTTAGTGTAGTTGGTGGTAGTTCACACCTGCTTCTGGACCTTTTTTTGCAATATCCACGTGAAAACGCAGCGAATGTTCGAACTCCCACGCCCTATCTAATTGAACTAAACGTCGTGGTTTTCCCTCGAACGAAAGGATAAAAAAAGGAGTGAGTACGAGTGCAATCGTTTCCGCCTTAATACTTCTTCCTATTCAGGCTTTTCTTTCGCACATAAGCTCCAATGGCTAGGAATCCTATTGCCACGCCCCCGATGAGGATGATGATGAGAGCCCAGGTTAACTTGGAACGGACCGTGATAGACCAATTCCTGGAACTTACATTATTCGATGGATCCGTGGCTCTCACTGCAACAAGATGCTTCCCCTCGAAGGAGGGTTCCCACGTATAAAAATATCCGGTGTAAAGTCCACGCTTTATGCTACTATTTTCACTGCCACCAGTTACTTCCACGATCGTCGTGTTATTCTTGATGCTGAAATAGGTACCGTTATTGATCTTGATCTCCACGTCCTGAATTTCGGTATTGTCAAGTGCTACCACAACAACGGTCAATTTATTCCCAAGCGTTGCAAATCTCGCGGGATTTCCCTTTGGGCCATTCACGCTCATGAGTAAATTCGGTGGTATTTCATCAACGATCTTGATTCCCTTGGTGTCATTTGCGGTGTTACCGCTATTATCCATGACCCTGACCGTGAGAGTGTAATTCCCAATGATTTTCGTAGAAATGGCACCAAGCACGTGCGTGCCATTATAATTCAAGTCCTTCCAACCAGTCGTGTTGGCAGTATCGTTGTTATCGAGCCGTACCCATGCCTTGAAGATGCCCGAGTGACTTCCACCTGCATCACTCGCCAAAGCCGAGACAGGTATCGAAATGCTCGCGTTGAACTCGCTTCCAACAGGTTCCTCGATTGTGACCGAAGGGTCCACGAGCTCGAGCTGAACGGGAACTTGGACCGACAAGTTAGAAGAAACTCCACCGTTGTACGTGACGTTCAAGGTGAAATTCATGGGTGTATTAGCCACCGTTCCAAGTTGGACGTGGAAATCCATCGAACCATTCTTTGGCACGCCAGGTTCAAGAATCCCATAGCTCGCCGATGCTTGGGTGATGGTAACCCCGGCAATGCTTTCTTCCAAGGTACCTTGGACGGAACTCAAGTTATCATCCCCCGTGTTATTGAGGGTGATGGTGAGATCGAACTCCCCGTTCTCGTAAGTTTGCCAATCCTCCGTCCCGTTGATGTAAAACATCTCAACTTCAAGTTGGGAGTAACTGATGCTCACGGTGTAGGCTCCCGTCGTGTCATTATGCGAGAGCACTTGGATTTGAATGTTCCGTTCGTCATCCGTAAACGTTGAAATTTCTCCACTCCCGAGATCAAACGGGGCTTGATTTTTGCTTGGGATGGAGGGTTTGGCATTCTGCACAACGGCTGCACCTGGAAGGCCGTAAAACACGTCATCACGGGCTGAATCGTTGCAATAGGTGATGATCACCCCCTCGTCAGGAAGATATTCTTCGAAATCACCAACGCTCCGGTTTCGAACTTCGATGGTATAATAAACTCCATTTGATATATTCACGATGGCGACCCGGTATTCTCCACCACCAACAGATTGACTGGATGTTGGCACGATGGTAACTTGCTCGATTTCATTGATTCCCAAATGGAATTGCTCGGTATAGTTGATGAATCCCAGCTGCATCTTGCTCCACGATAAGAAATGGCCTGGAACTTTTCCTGCTTCTAGAAATGGACCATTCCAAGATCCAGAATCCATCACTGCCCAATCACCAGCAAAGACCTGCCCCGAGTACGTATAATCGTAAAAATCTGGCAGATCGAGGACATGGCCGTACTCGTGTGCGAAAACACCAACGGGAGAATCCTCAGCAAGCATTGCATACGATGAGGCAAGCTTGCCATCTGCCGATTCAGAGGGTTGAATATTCCATTGGTGGCTCCAAATATCATCTGAATCGTGGCTGGATTCCTGGCCGTCTCCCGCGTGGACAACAAACAAGTTATCAATGTACCCGTTTCCATCCTCATCGTATTGAGAAAAATCCACGGTTGGATCTGCCAAGTTAACTGCCTCACGTGCTAATTCGAAGATATAGTCATTTTGATCATCTATATTCGGGAAGGCACCGGAATCTTCCCCATAATATTCCATGGTTTTGGACGAGGAAAGCCATCCCACGACCTGCCCTGTTATGTTCAGCCTACCATAGGAATTTTCCCAGAAGAAACTCGCCAAGCTGTACTCGTATGACTTGTTAAAAAGCAAATTCTCGTAATATGCATTCGTGTGGGAGGGAGATGGATTCTTGTTGGTAAACTTGACCAAGAGCACGATGAGCTTCTTGTCTCCAATATACGATCCATCTGGTGTGATGTGCCGGAAATTGGGAGGGGCTCTTGTACCATCCCCTGGTGATTCTAGTGGCGGAACCATCCTGATTTGGGTACCTTCTTGAGTATCCTGAATGTTTGATTCATCCTGGATTCCCATGAAAATAGCGGCCATGGTCATTGATGCCATGATAGAGAACACGAGCGTCCTTGCATGTCGTTTCATGAATGCATCCACTCCATGGTTTTAATCTTCCGGTATATCGGGAAGATCCCGTGTCAGGCTAGATTGAAACCTGGTTGCTATCCACGTGATACCAATAATCATTGAAATGATGCCGAGCATGCCGCAAATGCCAACTGCGAGCCCTGAAGAAAAGATGATAATAGAGGGGAGAGGCATGACTACCGAAAAGAGAATGCCGATGATATCACTTATTTGCTCGATTTTCTTGAATGGAATTTTTTCCCTTGCCATGTACTTTGAAAGCAAGAAGTAAAACACGGGAATGGAGAACCCGAGGGATTGGATAAGCTGTGACGTGGTCATCATATTTATCATGTTGCCATAAATGATGCCGGGATCTGGAGTCTCGCTGAATCCAACGAACATGGATGCCATCGCGTATCCAAGTAACACTGCGGCAGCGATTTGCACGATAACACCGATCGTGTTTATCAACCAAGCTTTTTCTATTAAACCCGTTCTCGTGAAGTTTTCCAACTCCCCGGCATCATTGACGAAGAATGCTAGCAACACGGGAAGCACTACAAACTGGATCATCGTTGCGACGATGAGCATGCGAAGGAAACTCTCGTAATCCGAATAAGATGATGCGGGACCGCTCGATGCCATCATGATGTAGGCGATCAGGGAAACAATAAACGAAGCTCCCGTGCCTAAGATGGATAAACGCATCCCCTTCATTGTTTCAATATCCAAGTTAAATGCACCTTCTAAAAATCATGGGACCTGCATTAATCACCCATTGACATAATTTAACTCTATCTTGCCCATCGTATTCAAATACATTTATATCGGGGAATCCAGTTTCTAGAGTACAGTCCTGCAATCCAGTGGGAGGTAACTCCATGACGAATAAATATTACAAGGATTACTTTGACCTTGAGCAATCGGATTTCAAGTACAAGGAGTACGTGAACGAGTTCGGCAGGGGGCAATATGGACTTCTTGTGCTCTTGCTGGGAATTCTCGGGATATTCATGTATTTTTCCTTCACGAGCATCATGAACATTCTGGATGAAATTCAAGCATTTTTTGCTAGCTATGCTGAAACAGTTGAAGGGTTCGTGGGACTCCTCCAGAATTACAGGGGGGATATCATTTCATTGCTTTTCATAGCAATCTTGACCAGCTATATCACCTCGGTGCTAGCATTGCGCGTTCTCGAAGGTATCGGAGCTGCCTTCTTATGGGTCCTCACGTTTCTTTCCAGCTTGATATCCGTGTTCCTGATCGTCCAGATTCGAACCTTCATTGCCGATCAATCGTGGCTATTCTGGATGCTGGTGGTATTTGCCTTGCTTCCTATCATTTTACTGGTCATATTCTGGAAAAATCTCAAGATTGCAGCACGGTTGATAAACCTCACGGCAAAGATGCTCATGCAGAACAAGCGCGTCTTGATCAACGGGGTGATATATGGACTCCTTTTCCTTGGACTCACCGTCGGTCTTGCAGGTATTTATATTGATTATTTCATCGTGCTTACCGATGCGGAGGATGTCCTCTTGCAAATACGTTCCACGGATTTCAGCCAATCCATGTTTATCATCCTGGTGACCGCCATGTATTATTTCTTGGTGCAATTCACCTATAATTTCTACTATGGAGGGGTGATCGCTCAAGCCCACGGGTTTTACAGGGGGAAGAAGATCGGCACGAGCGATAGCTTCAAGGTGATGATCAAGCGCATGCGAGCCATCATGGTATATTCTGCCTTTTCAACCATCATTTACATGATCCAATGGTTCCTGCGCCAGTTGGCAAAGCGATCCAAGGATACAGAAAAATTGACCAAGCTTGGAATCAAGCACAAGGTTGGTGGGAACGTGATGCCGGGAATCATCGACAAGAAATCACTCGGGCAGCGGATGGCTAACTGGGCCATCAAGATGTTGGAAAAATTGTGGTTGCTCATTAATTTCTACACGCTTCCCGCCATTGTCATCGAGAATATGCCTGCAAGGAAAGCAATCAAGCGATCCGCGAACTTCGTGCGAACCAAGATCGCAAATCTGTACATCAGGAAGACGGCAGTCAGGCACATTTTCAGATTCACGACCGTGCTCATGTTATTCTTGTCGGGAGGTGCTGGAGCCATGTTGGGGGTACTCCTGAAAGATTATTTCTCCCTAACCGAAACCACGGCGATCATTATCTTCGCGCTCATGTTTCTCGTGGTTGCAGGAATTCCAGCGTGGTTGATGAGCAAGAACCTCGATGTGGTGTATCTCACGTTCCTTTATTGCTTCTCCATCGACAAGGAATACGAAGAATTGGGTATCACTGGCATCCCTTCCCGGTTCAAGGGGATATTTTCTGTAAAATGCGAGAAAAAAGCGGGGCGGTTGCTTGATTCCAAGCAGAAGAAGATTGCGGCATATATAGGCACGTTGGTATGCCTGCTATCCCTTGTAGCCCCGGTATTCGTTATATTCACCTTGTATTCAAGGAACTATACCATCACGACACTAGGGGTGCCATATCATGATTGGCTCGAGTCGATGTCATGGGCAACCGGTTATGGGCTCATTGCCCTTGGCATCGGGGGATTGATGGTGGTGATTGCCAGGCGCAAGTTACTCTCGACCGCCCTGCTCATTTCCATGTTTAGTGGCGTGTTCGCCATCATTTATATCAATTACTTACGCCCAATGACTTGGGATCCTGGATCCGTGCAGGAAACGTTTGACATCTTCCAGATGATCATCTTGGTGCTGGAATTAATGGTGATATCTCCATGCGTTATTGGGGTGATTGCCGAAGCAGCGATAATTGGACAGGAAGTGAATTCCGAGAGAAAGGACAAGCTTCTGGTGGACTTGGAGCAAGCAATGCTGGAACCCGATATTGATCCCATGAGCATCGAACCGAGTTAGAGGTGGAGCCACATCTACTGCAGTGATATCGTGTTGCTGCGTGATCTAGCTTCCGCAAGAGAATCTTAATTAGGGAGACAATGGATAGTTATTATAAGGATTGAATATCACGAGTTAGCTAATCGAATCAGGTGGAATGAACATGTTCCTACAAATCACTCTCGATCCACTCCAGATGGTATTGATCATCACGCTCGTGCTGATCTACTTGATCTTCCTGCTCTACGAGTTCCTGAAGCGAAAGGAACGCCTTGAATATATTGCATACCTTGCAGCAACGATTCCATTCGCATACATGTGGTTCATCGGCGTGGATTACCTGGCTTCAACATTTTGGCTCTTGGTCATGTGGACCATCGCCTTGGCGCGGGATCTCGTGCTCTCCGTGATTGCAAAGGATGGCGGGAGGAAAAACAGGGATTATGCCAACGCTATCATCTTATACGCCGTGGGAGTTGGATTTTATTTCTTATATGCCGCCATCATGCCGAACTTGAACCAAGACTTGAAAACTCGCCCCGGAACACAGAATCTCGGAGATTTAAGCATCATCTGGCTACCGATTCTCGATGAGGCAAATCCCTTCTTGAATCCCTTCAGGCTCATGCTTACCATCGACGTGTTCATGATGATCATCCCGGTCATCTTGGAGGTGAACGCGGCGCAAACGCGGGTCCCAGTTTGGGCAAACATCTTGCTTGCATCAGGAATGGCAATTCCAACCCTATACATCGTGTACATATGGATACTGGCAACTGAGGTGCTATTCGTCCTTGGATTCTTGTTTGGGGTCCTGTATTTCGTCTTGTTCTTGTTCCTGACACGGGGGAAGCATTAGCCTTTCTCCATGTACTAATTACTTTCTTTAGTAGGAAACACCAAGTATCGTTGGAATAGTGGTGCTCATGAAAGAACGCGTGATCAAGATTTTCATTTTCGGGCTCAATCAAGTGGGTAAAACGACCATCGTAGAGTACTTCAGGGAGCGCAAATTTATCCCCCAGTCACCAACAATCGGTGTTTCCATTTCCCGTCTCATCTTCTCTAGGCTCGTCCTCGATATCACGGATGTCGGGGGGCAGGAATTGTTCCGAAGGGAATGGACTTCTTACCTTAAAAAACCCCACGTGCTCATGTTTGTAATCGATGGCACGGACCGAATAACCTCCAGGATCCGCCAAGGAAGGCAAGAACTCGATCGCATCCTCGGTATCCCGCGCATTTCTGGCGTTCCCTTGCTGGTGCTCATCAACAAGTCGGATGCTGCACTTTCCATGTCCAAGCGTGCCGCGATGGATAAATATCAGTTGCAATCGATCAAGGACCGGCAAGTGGCGATATACGAAGTGTCCGCAAAAACTGGCGTGAACATGGATGCTGCCTTGAATGCCCTTACAAGCATGGTTCTCAAGGATGACGCAATCGAGTACTTCGTTAATGAGGAAGTGCGAAAGCAATCACGTCGATTGCTCACTAGCTTCAACGAATTCATGAAGAAGGGGACAAGTGCGTTCAAGAAAAAGGAATATTTCGAGGCAATAGCGAGTTTGAACATTGCCAAGGAATTGTACTCGAACCTCTTCCAACTAGGCGTAGTTGAAAGCGGTAAATCCTACCAGAAACTCGTCTCCATGATCGCTGAAGCAGAACGAGAATCATCTTCAATGACGGAGGATGAGGTGCTTGCTGGTAAAGCACCCGTAGGCGCGGAAGTGGCGGGTGACACGGGGGGAGGGAAAGGGAGGAAACAATCATGGCTTGAAC